>JBKJOR010000317.1:0-20700 GCA_046595575.1 Pyrinomonadaceae bacterium
CTTTTGACCGCGGTCCTGCCATTTCTCGATCTTGGCAGCCAAACCGGGTGACGAGATCGCTTCGCCCTCTATATCGAGCAGAATGACGAAGGTCTTTTGATTCAAAGCTGCAAGAATTCGTTCGCCTTCAATATCGGGTCCTTCATGCGGGGCTGAATCCCGCACTTCGACGAGCTCGCATTTCACAAAACGGGAAAGACGCTGCAGGTATTCATCCTGCAGCGCCTTCCAGTTCCGGTCCCGCGTCTTTCCGATCCAGACGAAGCGAATTTTCATTGTTATGCAAAGGTGGCCGGGATTTCGACACGTCGGGCGTCCAGCCACAGCCGCTCCAAGTCATAGAACTCACGAGCTTCCTTGTCAAAAAGGTGTATCACAAAATCCCCGTAGTCGAGCAGTGTCCATTCGGCCTTGCTATATCCTTCGATTCGTATTGCGCGGCGCTGATGCTCTTTCTTCAGTTGGGTGGTAATTTCATCAGCGATCGCCTGTACCTGTCTCTGATTGGTTCCGCTGGCGATAAAGAAAAATTCTGTAAAGCTAGCGATCTCACGGAGGTCGAGAGCAAGCATGTTAACTGCCTTCTTTTCGTCGGCCGATTTGATGGCTAGCTGGAGTTCGGCATCGAGTTGATCGAACGACGTCCGTGACTGCGATATATCTACCTTTACCGTTTCCCGGTGCAGAGACTTTTCCTGTACTTCTTCCATTACCTATAAAGTTCGTATTTTTCGATGTATTTTGCAACTTCAGGAGGTACATCGCCTGCTCGATCGAGCCGATCGTCGGCACGAACGTCGTCGCGGATCTCGGTTGCCGAAACGTCCAACTCGACCGCGTTCGTGATGAAAATGTGAGGTGTCGAGGTATTCTCGACTCCAACGCTGGATCCCTCACGCAGATCAACGATTCGCCCGAGTACCTCACTAGTAACGTGATCGAAGCTAATCGGATATCCTGGCCGGGTCACCACTATGTGATTCGTCAGTAACAATACTTTTTCCCACTCCCGCCAGGTTCGGATGTCGGCCCAAGAGTCGCCACCCATGACGAAGAATACCGTTGCGTCGTTATGGATCTTGAGGATCTCCGGGAGGGTATCAACCGTATAACGTTTCTCGGCATGATCGAGTTCGAGGGTTGAAACGCTTATACGGGATTCACCGGCGGTCGCAAGGCAGATCATCGCAAAACGATGATAGGCGGACGTGGGGCTGATATCCGCCTTATGTGGGGCGTGGAAAGCAGGTAGAAAAATAAACTCGTCCAGCGAAAAAAGCTCAAGCAGTCGTTTTGCGATCGTGACATGACCGCAATGAACTGGATCGAAAGTTCCGCCGTAAAATGCTTTCCGCTTCATGTAGTGGCTAGCCTGCGGTGGTATGATTCACTTCGTTTTCTTCAAGCCTCTTCGCGACGGCGTCCACCAGTTCTTTGGTGCCGATGTTGGCAACTGCAGAGATCTCAAAAAAAGGTGTCCGGTCTTTTTTCGCCTGAGCCTTTAGGTCGTCACGCCGCGTCGGATCGTCGAGTGCGTCGATTTTCGTCGCGACAATGATCTGCGGTCGCTCGGCAAGATCCTGGCTGTAGCCGGCAAGTTCGCGGTTGATAATTTTGTAGTCTTCCACCGGGTCTCGACCGGAGGCGGAGGAGACGTCAACAAGATGCAAGATGATTTTCGTACGTTCGACGTGCCGAAGGAACCGATCGCCGAGGCCGGCTCCGGTGGATGCCCCTTCGATCAGGCCCGGAATATCGGCGACAACGAAGGTTTTGAAATCTCCCATGTCGACGACACCGAGGTTCGGCTCGAGAGTTGTAAAAGGATAGTCAGCGATCTTCGGCTTGGCTGCTGAAATGACGCTGATCAATGTCGATTTGCCGGCATTAGGAAATCCGACAAGACCTACGTCCGCGATCAGTTTTAACTCGAGCTGCAGCTCTTTTTCATTCCCGGGGCGGCCGGTGTAATGAAATTTTGGAGCCCGTCGGGTCGGGGTTGCGAAATGGGCATTTCCCCATCCGCCCTTGCCCCCTTTTGCGGCGAGATATCGCTGACCTGCTTCCGTGAAATCGCAGAGCAATTCGTTTGTCGCTGCGTCAAAGACCTGCGTCCCGACGGGCAACCTTACGGTTATCGATTCGCCGTCCTTGCCCGAACGGTTGGATCCTTCCCCATGATGACCGCGTTCAGCTTTGTGCTCCGGGTTGTAGCGAAGATGTAGCAGGGTGTTTAGTCCTTCATCGGACACGAGCCAAACGTCACCGCCCACGCCGCCATCGCCGCCGGAGGGGCCGCCACGGGGCACAAACTTCTCGCGCCTGAACGCAGTAACTCCGTTGCCTCCGTCGCCAGCTTTTAATTTGATCTTGGCGCGGTCAATAAACATGTATGAGTCCGATTTTAGATATTCAGGTTTGGATTAGCAACGCGGGGCACGTCTATTAAAAACAAAAGCGTCGACTTGATCGCTCAAATCGACGCTCTTGATTCCTTGCGGACACCGAAGTGTCCTAGAGGTTTTTTGCGGTTCCAGCATGCACACACTCGAACCGCGGATTTTGTATCCCGAAGTAGCTCTGCGGGGAGCCGTCTCCGGTCAACACCCAACCTGCTTTCGCAATTTGTTACACCCGAAGGTGCCTGGTGTCATTAGGTTTTTGTTTTGGTGGCTTTTCCTCCACCGCCGGTTACGTGCCCGGCAACGAGGCTCATGTCCGAAGACCTGAGCGGCGTAGCACCCGTTCGGCTGATCATTTCCGAGGGGCGTTACTCGTTTTTATCCGAGTAACTGAAAAGATTTTTCAATCTTTCCCGCAAGCCTTTCGGCTTCGACCTTGGCGATAATGGATAGCGGCATTCCGCTCCTTCTATCCTCGAACGGTGCGTCACCGCGTCCGTTCCACTTCCAAGAGCCGGTTGAAATGCCCGTAAGCAATTCCGACTACGTAATGGATTCTACACGGGAAATTATTCGAGTCAAGTATAAAATACTTTAAGAAAAGCCCTTATTTTATTGGCCTATTGTGGAAAGTTTGTGGAAAAGTCTGTGCAACGGATTGTGGAAACTTTGTGCAAAACCGAGCAACTCTTTTTCTTCTTTAACCTTCCTTTACCGTCGACCAGCACGTCTATATTTGTCCGGGTGAGCATGCCTAATTAATATTCTCGAAAGTTAGTAATCTTATTATCTTTCTTAACCGAAAAAGACCCACGGAATTTAAAATAAAAATGCACACACCCTAAGGATGTGTGCAGGTTCGTTGCTAGTTTCCAAATCTAAACTTCGGCAGTTTTTATTACGAGTTCTTTCGCGCCCTCAGCGTAGACGCTGATGAACTTTCCTTTCTGGCCCTTATTCTCAAACTTTACGAAGCCTTCGATCAGAGCAAAAAGAGTATCGTCCTTGCCGCGTCCGACGTTATTACCCGGTTTCCACTTCGTGCCGCGTTGCCGAGCGAGGATATTACCGCCGAGAACATGCTCGCCGCCAAATTTCTTTAGTCCAAGCCGCTGTGCGTTCGAATCGCGGCCATTTCTGGATGAACCTACACCTTTCTTATGTGCCATATCCTTTTCTTACTGGTGACCTACAACTTAATGGTCACTTATACTTCCTCGACCTTGATCTCCGTGTACCCTTGACGATGGCCCTGCTTACGCTTGTACTGCTTTCTGCGTTTTTTCTTAAAGACAATGATCTTGTCTGCACGTCCATGGCCGATAACCGTGGCTGAGACCGTCGCATCGCCGCTGAGGTTCAAATCCTTTCCGGAGCCAAGTACCAACGCGGGTAAATCAACCTTTGAGCCCTGGTCGCCCTTGATGGTAGGTACGCGAAGCGTCTGACCGCTTTCAACCGCGAACTGCTTGCCACCCGTCTTAATAATTGCGTAACTCATCTTCTTATATTCCCCTTCTCAGCAGGCAAGATTCGCTTGCTAGTCGAAAAACTGAAATTATACGGAAAACATTAGTTCGGGTCAACTTCGGCTATACTCGGCACGGCCGGAGCGACCTAAATAATCGCGCTAGACAGGCATGCTACTATTCAATTGACATACCTAAAATACCACCCGAGGAGGAGACTCATGGATATCTTCGATGACGATTCCGCCAGGCACGTGACCCGAACAAGCGTTCTTCACGGGGCCGATTGGTTTTTCTGGCTCGCCCTGCTTTCTGTTGTTAATTCCCTGATAGTTTACTTTTACAACACTCCGAACACACCGATCGCTCTCGGTATAACGCAGTGGCTGGATGGAACTAATGGCGGGATTGGGAGCGCGATGACGACCGGCTGGCTGATGATCAACATACTTATCGCTGTCTGCCTTGCTATGTTTGGTTTGTTTGCTCGAAAGGGCAGCGACGTAGCATTCATCGTAGGTATTTTCGTGTACGCGGTCGACGCATTCTTAATGATCGGTGTTCGCGACGTGTTTGGTTTTGGCGTGCACTTGCTCGGGCTCTTTTTTCTTTTTAAGGGATTGCTCGCTAGCCGACATCTTCGCGAAAACGCCGTATCGATCTAGGCGACTGAGGGATCACGTACGACTGCGATAAACGGCAGATTGCGATAGCGGCCTGCAGCGTCAAGCCCATAGCCGACCAGAAACTTGTTCGGTACGACGAAACCCGTGTAGTCGATCTTCAGGGCTTTCTTGATCCTAGGCTCTGGTTTGTCCAGGAAACTCGCGAGCTTAATCGACCTAGCACCCCGGGAGCCCAGAATCTCCAGCAAACGTGAAAGCGTTAGTCCCGTGTCGACGATGTCCTCGACGACAACCACGTCCTTCCCGCGGATCGAGTTGCTTAGGTCCTTGAGGATCTCCACGTCACCGGTTGATACAGTTCCGTCCTTGTAACTAGACACCGACATGAAATCGATTGTCAGTTCCAGATCGATCGCACGCATTAGATCGGCAAGAAAAACACATGAGCCCTTTAGGACACCGACGAGGACAAGCTCGCGACCGCGGTGGTCGGCCGTGATCTGGTCGCCGATCTCGACTATGCGGTCGCGGATCTGCTGTTGGGAATATAGAATCTCAAGGTTTGGGTTAGTGAACTCGGTTGACTCGGCCTTAACGGATTCGGCTGACATAATATTTTGATCTGACGATGAAGTTTCAGAAATACTATTCAAACAATTTATAATTTACAAGTTACTCAGTTCGCGGCGGTGTAAAGAAACAAACTTATGGCCTCAGATTCAACCCGCGATCGTGTTAGATCCTTGGTACGCGAGATTCTCGATTCCGTACCGAGCGACACTCCGTCCGAATCCAACGATAAGATGCCTGAGCACGTGGTCGTAAATTCGCTTCGTGAAAAGAGCGAGCGAGAATACGATCGCGACGAATCAGCGAAAACGCTTATCACTGAAGACGATCTGCGAGGCCTCGATGCCGGCTCGCGCGTGCGCGTGTCGGAGGGGGCAAAGTACACTCCGCTGGCAAGTGACATCATCCAAGAGAAGGGCATTATCCTAGTTAACAAGAAAGCCCGTGTCGATGGCTTGAAAGTGAGATCGGTGGGGCTTGCCGCGGATCATGGAGGCTATGCTTTTAAAGAAGAACTTAAGGGTTTTCTGGATCATATGGGATTGCAGGTGAGAGACTTTGGGACAAATTCCACGGATGCTGTCGATTATCCTGATTTCGCTCACGCGGTTGCTAAAGCTGTGGCGGCCCGGTACGTTGACATCGGTATCGTGATAGATGGTGCCGGCATCGGAAGCGCAATGGCGGCGAATAAGGTCGCGGGGGTACGCGCCGCGGCATGTTATTCTCCGACTCTTGCAAAGAATGCGCGTGAGCATAACGGAGCCAACGTCTTGACGCTGGGCAGCGGACAAAACTCGCTTGACGACGTGCGTGAGATCGTACGAACCTTCGTCACAACCGAGATCAGCGAAGATCGTCACCGGCGGCGAGTCGCCAAGATCGAAGTGATCGAACGGGAAAGATAGATGGTAAGATCCCGCCGTCAGTCGCTATGAACAAAAACGGAAACTACGAAAGGCTTGTCGAGCAGATCACGGATCTGGTTCTCGCAAAGATCGGGGGCGACGATAGCGTGCCCACATTTTGCAGTGCCGATGTTCAGCGGGTAGTCGATGCAGGAGCGGAGCGAATTGGCATCGTTCTTGGTGAGACGGCAACCGCGCGCGATTGGGCAAGCCTCATCGATCACACACTGCTAAAGCCCGAGGCAACCGAGTCCGATATCCGGAGGCTGTGCGAGGAGGCCGCCCAATTCGGCTTTGCTTCCGTATGCGTGAATCCCGGTTGGGTCAAACGCGCGGCAGAGTTTCTTCGCGGATCGGGCGTCCCGGTGTGCACTGTGATCGGATTTCCTCTAGGAGCGACTCTGCCGGATGTAAAGGCGTACGAAGCGCGACGATCGATATTCAACGGTGCGAGGGAAGTCGACATGGTGATTAACATTGGCGCACTCAAGTCGGGAGACGACTGCGCGGTCGAAGACGATATCCGGGCTGTTACACAAGCCGCACACGAAAACGATGTGCTTTGCAAAGTTATTATCGAAACCGCTCTCCTCACGGACCAGGAAAAAGTGCGTGCATGTCTTGCGGCAAAGAATGCCGGAGCCGATTTTGTGAAAACGTCAACCGGATTCTCGAAGGGCGGTGCGACCGTTGATGACATCGCCCTGATGCGGCGGACGGTAGGACGGTCGCTGGGTGTGAAAGCATCAGGCGGAGTGAAAGGTATCGACGACGCCCGGGCGATGTTTGAGGCAGGAGCGACCAGGATTGGAGCGTCTGTTGGCGTCAAGATCGCCCAGGAAGCTAGTGGATTAAAACCGGAAGATTCAACCGCACGTTATTAAAAAAGCACCCGCAAATAATCGCGGATGCTTCAAGTTTCAATCGCTGGAGAAAGTTTATCTGACGGGTGCTTTCAAGCTGAAGTTATACACGATGATCCCCTTCGCTTTTATCGGTCGATTATTAAATGTCGCGGGCTTGAACTTTGAGCGTCGGGCAGCATCCTCGGCCGATGTTCGCAGCATTTGATGGCCGGCGGTCCCCTTTGCAGCCGTTACGTTGCCATCGACATCCAGTTCTACCTCCACAGAAACCCGGCCTTCGACATTTGATCGGTGGGCGATCGTCGAATAGACGGGCGTCACCATCCGCGTCGCGTTGGCTGCCGTCAGTGTCCCGAGGTAGACAAACTCGGGAGGTGTGTTCTTCACCGCTTCCGCAGCCTCGGCCGCGGCTTGTGCGTCCATCAATCTCTTCAAGTTTGCTTTCGCTGTTTCGTTGGTCGGATCAAGATCGATAGACTTCTGAAAGTCGACCATTGCCTTCCGACTATCCCCGAGTTTTTCGTAGGAAACGCCCCGGCTCAAGAAAGCGACCGAGTCCTTCGGATTCAGTTCCAGGGCCCGATCAAAGTCTCTAACTGAAAGGTCATAGGATTTTAGCGTGTAATGGGTTTTGCCCCGATTCACGTACGCCGTGGGGTTATCGCCCTTCATTTCGAGAGACCGGTTGTAATCGACGAGGGCAAGTGCGAATTCGCCTTTGCCGACATTCTGGTCGGCTCGCGTTTGATAAAAGTTGAAATCGGGCGGCGGAGGAGTCGGTGCGGGAGTCGCCGCCGGAACGACGATAGCAGGAGCAGGAACCGGTTTTGGCGCAGGTGCTTTCGCACGTATGGCTTCAATCAGTGTCGGTCCGGCACCAGTCGATGCAAGTTCTCTTTCGATCTCCGGCGTAATACCAAATGTGACACCGCGTTGTCGAACGGCCTCAGTCAGGATGGTATTTCGTTCCTGGATCGTGACCTTCTTCGATCTCAATCCGATCAGGAGGTCGGCCAGACTTAGCTGGGGACTTTGTGCCTGGACCAGTACGGGCAGGACAAGCATGGCAGACACGATTAGAAGAAGGACTCTTCCAAAGGAGAGTTTTATAAGGAGGGATTTGGCGCGTTTCATATCTTTTCTCGGCACGAAAGGCAGGATTAGTTGTCGTTTATAAGATCGTCAGCGGTAACAGCTTTTTTCTTATCAGGTGCAGTTTTTGCGGGATCAGCTTTTTTCGGCTTAGCGGTCGGGGCCGCTTTTGGAGCGGTCGTTACCTGCTCTTCCGTGCCGGAGGTATTGGCTGAAGAAGCTGGATCGGATGCTACCTCAGTCGAAGCTATCGATTCCACCACAGGGCTTGGCTCCGGTTGCGTTGGCTGGGTCGCCTGGACCGGTTGGGCCGTGACCGGCGGTGTCGATTTCGAACTTCCGGACATCATGACCCATGCGGCGACCGCAATGACTATTACTAGTCCTACAGCTCCTGCGATAACCGGTATCGGGAGCCGGAAACCGGACTTTGACGCTGAGCTGAGTACAAAATCGGGAGCTTCACTTGCCGGTTCTGTATCAGCAGATGACACGATGTCGATCGGATCTTCGAATTCTTGTACTTCTTCCAAGTAGGCTTCGTCATCAACGAACGCGGCGGTTGGTTCGGATGCGGCAGTATGCTGCGACTCGATCGCGGCGGCCTCAGCAACCTCGAGTTCCTCGAGAACCGCAGCGAGCTCTGCTTCATCGACCCGTGAATCGCGGTAGGCGACCACTTCAGCCGCTGTCGCGATCGGGATCTCGAGGAGATTATCGTCGGGAGT
Organism: Pyrinomonadaceae bacterium; assembly: GCA_046595575.1. Classification (GTDB taxonomy): domain Bacteria; phylum Acidobacteriota; class Blastocatellia; order Pyrinomonadales; family Pyrinomonadaceae; genus OLB17. The sequence continues at coordinate 8,662 of JBKJOR010000317.1, forward strand.
CGATGCAGTTTCGGCGATGATCGCGGCTTTCTCAGCTTCGACTCTTTGAAGCTGAAGTTTTTCAGCTTCTGCGGCTTTCTGCTCCGCCGCCTGTCGCTCGTCTTCAGCTTCACGGAGCTGTTTCTGGAGCAGGTCGTTCTGTCGTCGCTGCTCCGCTTCGGCGACCTGCTGCTTCTCGACGGCGTCCGAATCGGTCTTCACCTGGGCGGCCATCCGAATGATCTCCGCAGCCTCTCTCTGTTCATGTGCTTCGTCGTTCTCTCGATTCTTGACCTTTGCGATCGCGGAGTTCAGGACCTGACGCATTATCACCGCAGAGTCATAACGATTTTCACGTTTTATCTCGAGCGACTTCATGAGTACGTCAGAGATCTCGGCCGGGATCTCGGGATTTACTTTCGACGGCTCACGAAGCGGATCCAATTTTCCTTCGAGCACCTCGATCGACCGCTCCAACGGGTCGACAGGGTCGGCACCCGTGATCAAAAAATACAGGGTCGCACCTAGAGAATAAATGTCTGTTCGGGCATCCGCCGCTTCTTTAAGGATTCTCTCCGATCGGTCGTCGTAACTGTTTGTAATAACCTTCTGCGAGGCTGAGTCGAGACCCGGCCATATCCTCTCCAGCGGAGAGTATCGAAGAGCGCCTTCATCTGAATGAGCTCCCATCGTGCTCTCCGAGTCGGTCGGCGCCTCAACGCTGAAGCCGAGAAGCTTTACTTTCCCCGAGGCATCTAACTTTAGATTTTCGGGTCTTATATCGAGGTGAATTATCGGCGGCTTTCGATTGTGCAGGTAATTCAACGCATCCAACAGTTCATCGGCCCAAGTAGTTACTTCCGAAACAGAGAACGGTTTCTTGTTGCTTGTTAACCGGCCACGTAGGTCGACACCATCGACGGCCTCCATAATGAGGTACTGCGTATCGATCTCGGAAAAGAAGTCCTGGACGTGAAGAAGAGTGTCGTGATCGATCTCCGTCAGGGCCTTGGCCTGATCAGCGAACGCAAGCTTGAGAGACTCTCGCTGCGAGACGGTCGCGACTTTGTTAAGTTTTACAGGTATCTCCCGGACAATGACGTTCGTGTTCCGGATAGTATCGTAGGCCTCGAATACGTTTCCGCTGGTTCGTTGGGAGATGCGGTATCGTCCTTCTTGTAAAAGCTCGTTAGTAGCGGGCATATTTTTAGGTGAGCAAAAAAAGCGGGTGAGCTGACTGCCAAAAGTATTATATACAAAATCGGTCAAAATGGAAGAGTTTTGTTGGCACAGGTTAAAATAGTTTCAACAGTTTCGGCCGCGTGATCGAGTTTGGGCATAGCTGCCGCGAATTGGGAGTCATATACTTCGAAGATGCATCCGACGAAGACAAGTAATCGAAAAGCTAGGTAGGTTCGAGTTTTTCTTCAGCAAAAAGGCCGGTCGCATTATGAATTATAGTCGTCAAGATGTCTGAGAAATCGATCAAATCAAGTGAGATCACGCCCGAAAGCGTCTATCTGAACCGTCGTACTTTTATAAGGGCTGGCCTTTTGGCGGGCACTGCAGCGGCGACGACGCTCTCGTACCGATTTTTTGGTCCTCAACCTATTACCGAAGTGTCGACCGATTCCATCTCCAGCGTTGCGCCACAGCGATCGTCGCTTGATGAAGAAACAAACACGCTCGAAGAGATCACCAATTACAACAACTTTTATGAGTTTGCGACCGATAAGCTCTCAGTTGCCCGTAAGGCTCGGGACTTTATTACCCGGCCCTGGACTGTAGAAGTGAACGGGCTCGTGCAAAAGCCACGAGTCTTCGACATTGATGACCTGCTCCGTTTCGAGCAGGAAGATCGAACTTATAGGTTTCGATGTGTGGAAGCCTGGTCGATGGTGATCCCATGGATCGGGTTCCCGTTAAAGAGTCTCCTCGATCAGGTCGAGCCGCTCGGGAGCGCGAAGTATGTGGCGTTCGAGACCTATTACGACCCGAAGCAAATGCAATCATCGTTCGCCGCAGGAATTGATTTTCCATACGTCGAAGGGCTCCGGCTGGACGAGGCGATGCATCCGTTGACGATCCTCGCAACCGGGATCTACGGAAAGCTGATGCCGAATCAGAACGGCGCTCCCGTCCGACTCGTTGTTCCGTGGAAGTACGGTTTCAAGAGTATCAAGTCGATCGCAAAAATTACGCTGACCGACAGCGAACCTCCGGCGACCTGGAATCTCTCGGCTCCCGAAGAATATGGCTTTTATTCAAACGTTAATCCCGATGTTGATCATCCCCGTTGGTCGCAAGCGACCGAACGCAGGATTGGCGAAACAGGTCGTCGCGACTCGCTTCTTTTTAACGGTTACGCGGATGAAGTAGCTAATCTCTACTCCGGTATGGATCTGAAAAAATACTTCTGATGCAGGACGTTAAGTTTCACAAAGTTCTAATTTCGGTCAACGCCTTCATCCCGCTTGCATATCTTGGGATCGATGCCTATCGCGGGGAGCTCGGTGCAAATCCGATCGAGTTCATTCTCCGGACTACGGGTGTGCTTACATTACTTTTTCTTCTGATCACACTCTCGATCACTCCGTTGAGAAAGATCTTCGGCTGGAATTCTCTAATCAAGTTTCGACGGATGCTCGGGCTTTATTCATTTTTTTATGCGTGCCTTCACCTCGTCACGTATAGCATTTTCGATAAGAGTCTTGACCTCGCCGCGATCGTCGGCGATGTTTGGCAGCGGCCCTTTATTGCTATTGGCATGCTGGCATTCCTCATGCTCGTACCTCTGGCAGTCACATCGACAAATGGAATGATCAAACGCATCGGGGGAAAGAACTGGGCGCGGCTGCACAAGCTCAGCTACGTGATCGCCGTCCTCGGCGTTATCCATTTCTGGATGATCGTTAAGTCTGACGTGTTCTATCCCGCTCTGTTTGCATTGGCTTTGACGACGTTGCTCGGGTACCGTTTGCTTGCTGTAAACCCCGGGAAAACGGTCGCACCGAAAGTAGTGGAAAAGTAGGCGTCGTCTGTGAATTAGCGGGGAGGTTCAAACCTTCGTCGATAGTCGGTGCCTCTAACTTCGATAGCCTTGCACATCTCGTACAATCGCGATCTTAGCCGGACGCCGATCCGGTCCTCGAGTGTTTCTTCCCGGTCGGTTGGACGCTCGTCAGAATAATTGGTGGTGAAGATCGTGGCCTTTTTATCGTTGTAGCGGGTGTTAATAATATGGGCCATCGTATCGCGCACCCAGTCGGTAGGTTTCGACGCACCCAGTTCGTCGAGGACCAGTACCTCGGCATTTAGGACCGGTGCAAGGACGGCGAGCTCGGAAGCTCTTGTATTTGGGTTGTAGGAGTCTTGTATTTCTTTTAGCAGAGCACCGAACTCGTAAAACAAACAAGAAAATCCACGCTCATAAAGTCCCTTGAGGATAGATACCGCAAGATGCGTTTTTCCGACGCCTACCGGACCGATGAATAAAAGTCCACGCTCGACCGCGGGATACTCCATCGCAAACTGAGTGGCTAAACGAAGGGCCTTGACCTGGGACGGGTCCGCGGCCGAATAGCTGTTGAAGTGACATCCGGCGTACCGCTTCGGCAGCTTTGCTTTATCGAAGCTCGTGGTATGCATCGAGCTCTTTTGACAAGAGCAGGGCCGGGCACCTTTGCCGGTCACGACTTCCATTCCGGAGCCGAAACAAATCTGGCAAATAGCAGCGGACTCTTCGGCGTCGTTCAAAGATGGCACGGCGATGAGGGTCGATTTTAGTTGTTCGATTGGCATGGAGACACGAGTGTGGAGAGGATTATAACACCCGTCGCGAGCTATTCAAATTTTGGACTTTTTTTCGCGGCTCGTGTTCATGAGAAGTGTCGCGGGGCGAATGTTCGAGCAACAGGCGCTATGCTATATTTACTTTTTCCTGGCGGATAATATGGGATCTCTTCATAACTTTTTGGTTAAGTTCGGACTCGCCGAGCATAAGACCGAGCGGACACCGATAAGCGTTTTTCTTCTCGACGACGACCGCCGAAGACACCGTTGGTTCGAGAAGCGTTTTGCAGGCGACACGCTAGATATTGCGGAGACTGTCGAGCATGCAAAGACTTTTTTGGGCGAGAATAATTACGATGCGATCTTTCTAGATCACGATCTGCTTCCGCATCACTACGCGAGCAACGATCACGACGATTACGCGAGCACGGGTTTTGCGATCGCAGAGTGGCTAAACGAGCGGGCCGAACTTCAGCGGGCGGCGACCATTATCGTCCATACGCGCAATGCCGACGCCGCAATTCCTATGGTGCAAAAATTGAGAGAGTCGGGACGTAATGTCGAGTACGTCGCGTTCCCGATGCTTGATCTGAAAATCAAGAACTATTGGCGAAGATAGTGAAAACGGACCGCCGGATCATTTAGCGGACTACCCAAGTTAATCACCCTTTCTCGTGATCAGTCCCTTTAGCAAGAGATCGGCAACCTTCAAGGTTCGCTTTTCGATCTCTGCACGCTCGCCGAGATCTTTGGTGCTCAAACTGTACGGCAAAAGGGAATTGGTCGCGATCAAAATAGACGTTGCCGTTTCCTTTGCATTCATCGCTGTGAATTCGCCGCCGTCAATACCTTCTTTGATCAGGCTTGCAAAGATCCGCGCCTCTTCATCGAAGTGTCGCTTGCGCCGCTCGAGAAACTGCGGTCTGATCTTTGAGAGAACATCGTTCAGACTCTGCGTGTAGTGCTGAACGCTGTCGAAGCGAAAAACGACACGCTCAACCAACATCTCCCGAAGCCGTCGTTCGCAGGACGTGTTCTTTTTGGCGATGTCATCGAGCCGAGATTTCAGCCGTTCGATAATGCGATCGATGTGCGAGAGCACGATCTCCTCCTTGCTCTCGAAGTGGAGATACACGCTACCTTTTCCGATACCGACCTCCGCCGCAAGCTCGTCAATCGTCATTTTCTTATACCCGTTGCCGGCAAGGAGCCGATCGGTAGCATCGAGGATCGCGCTCTTGACGTCACGAACTTGTGTAGCGTCTTTCATAACCGTGTGCTGACCGAAACTGCATTCCGGTCAGGCCGAAAACAAATATAACATAAGTTTTAATTTCAGAAACATTTCGGAGACGGTCGCTCTGGAGCAGGTGGCTCACGAGAGTCAGATCCCGCTCATTTCGTGAATACTCTCAGCTCAGTGGTTGAGGGGAGCTGACATTCTGCACTCAGGGCTTGAGCTAATCACGTGTTAACAACTTCACCCTACAAACCTGCCAGATCCCATTTCCTTTTGACATCGATGATAAGGTCCGCGACTTTGTCAGTTACTTTCTTGTAGTACTCATCGGCTTTCTTTTGATCGAACTTGGGATAGCCTTGTCCCTTTTGATACAGCCCGATCGACGATGGAAAGGGGACGGCTGACCATGTTCCGGCAGCCGGATAAGGTGTCGCGAGGTCGGGGGTATACCGTTCCGGATGGACGAGAGTACGGTCGATCGCCTGTATGAAAGCTGTTTCGTTCAATCCCGCGTGCCCACCGTCTTCACCAAAAACCGCTTTTGTCTCGTCCGATGCAAACGACCACCAGTTGATGACCAGAGTCCGAACCTTCTGCTCCGTCGCAACCTCGGCGGCCACGGATTGGAGAACAGCAGTTTGTCCGCCGCCGTGCCCGTTGAGGATGATAATGTTTCGAAAGCCGTTCTTCGCAAGCCCCTCGAGGATCTGCTTTACGAAGGGGCGATAAGCCGCCTCTGTTATTTGAAACGCACCGGGATAAGCCTCCATCGATCCCGTTATTCCGTACGGCAAGGTCGGTGCGATCATCGCGTTCGTACGGTTCGCGATAGTTTTTGCCATGGCAGTTGGCGCCGTATTGTCAGCTCCGTTGTTGATAACGCCATGCGGTTCGAGCGTTCCGGTGGGAAGCAGAACGGTGTTGATCTTCCCCGGGACGGTCTCCTTGAATTCCATCCAGTTGATGCGATCCATCTCGCGTGTCGCGACTATGTCAGTCGTGGACTGGCCGAACGCATTTGTGACCACGAGAAGTAGAGAGCTGATAAGAATCATTCGAAACATAAAAATATTCTCCGGAATAAGTGAAAACTGATAAGTGAAAACTGAAAATCGAAGACGACTTGATCAGTTATTCTGACCCTTTCGCATTCGGAAAGTATTTCTTGCCTTTGAGTTTCTCCGGAAGCAGGTCGTCATCGTCCGGGTACATCTCATAGCCTTTTCCATAGCCGAGGCCTTTCATCAATTTTGTCGGTGCATTTCGAAGATTCATAGGGATCGGAAGGTTCCCTAATTTCTTCGCGTCGTCCATCGCCTGACCTATCGCATCGCATGCCGATCGATCCTTTGGAGCATTTGCGAGGTATGCCACCCCGTGTGCGAGAGTGAGCAGGCATTCTGGAAGGCCGATCGTCTCAACCGCCCGAAAGACCGAATTTGCAACTACGAGCGCGGTCGGCTGAGCGAGGCCGATGTCTTCAGAAGCAAAGATCACCATCCGGCGTGCGATAAATTTCGGATCCTCACCCGATTCGACCATCCGGGCGAGATAGTACATCGCCGCATCGGCCTTGCTGGCGCGCATCGATTTGATGAACGCGCTGATGATGTTGTAGTGCTCTTCGCCCTTCTTGTCGTACCGCAGAAATCTCGACTGCAGAGTCTCCTTCAATGTCTCGAGCGTGATCTCGTCGTAGAGCTTACTCGTGTTCTCGATCATGGTCAGGGCCTGCCGTGCGTCGCCATTTGCCAATTCGACGAGCCAACTCCGTGCTTCGTCACTTAACTTGTAGCCGGTACGGTCGATGATGGTTGCCATGTCTGTGTCCGAGAGTTCCTCGAGAACAAACACGCGAAGCCGCGAGAGCAGGGGCGAGATGACTTCGAAGCTCGGATTCTCGGTTGTGGCGCCGATCAGGACCAGATCGCCGTTCTCGACGTATGGAAGCAGAAAATCCTGCTGGGCCTTATTGAACCGGTGAATTTCGTCGAGGAATAGAACGCGCGGTATCAGCCGAGGCTCCCGCTTATCGACGAGCTTTCGGATATCGTCCTTGCCGGCCGAAACTGCCGACAGTTCATGAAACTCGGCGTTGATCGCGTTGGCGTAGATCCGGGCGAGCGTCGTTTTCCCCGTCCCGGGTGGTCCCCACAAGAGAAAAGAAAAGATATGTCCCTCCCGGATCGCGAGGCGAAGGGGCTTTCCTTCCCCGACCAGATGTTCCTGTCCGGCAAACTCGCTTAAACTTAGCGGCCTGATGCGATTGGCTAACGGTTCCATGTTTACGATGGAAACTATTATAAGCCACCGCGCACCGTTTACGCGTTCCCGAAACGTATTTCGTGAAGCGTTATCTTGGTTACGATAGTCAATTGGTTATTGCTCTATAAAAGTATCGCGCGGGGCCACTGCCACGGTAGCGTCCGCCTCCCCAACGCCTGGATCTCGTCCCGACAATGCGGCACCCCGCTGTGGCCGATCGGCAATGGAAAAGACGCAGCTGACGAAATGGGAAACGTCATCCGCGTCATTTCCGCGCTCAAAAAAGTTTTGGAACTTTCTCGGCTACGCAACGTGAATTAACGCATAGATACGGAATCATAGAATACCCTCCTCTAGGTTCCTTTAACCGCCCGGTGTTGACACAGCAACACCGGGCTTTTTTTAGGCGCCTTCCTTTGTCACTAAGAGGACAAACATTCCTTTGGATGGGGCCTATATTAAATCTATGCAAGCAACCCATGGCGAGTAGTTGGCCGGCATACATGACAAGCAAAAAAAAGAAAGTCCCGAGAACGGCAGCGGAACAAGCGGAAGAACTGAGGCGATCCCAAGTGGAAACCAAGGAGATCTGCAAGGCTAAGTGGCGAACGTTTCTCGGAGAGGATGAGATCGCGGCAAAGTTTCTTGCAAACCTCGATATAGATCTCCAAACTAAGACTCCCGACCCTAAGTAAAAACACAACGCACGACGGCGTGACTTCAAACAAAGGTGCGAGAGGTCTATCGTCGACGACCTATAAAGCCCGCCCGTCGGCCCGTTTTCGTAAATTTATTAGCGACCGGGTATATAATCGCTTTTCCGAAAGAATCTCGACCCAACGTCGAAGGAGCATTAGATGAGGCGCCAAAGAGCAGAAATCCCTCGATCCAGCCAAAACGTTCTGAATCGTTTTTATTTAAAGCCATTCGTTCAACGGCGAAGTTACAGCGACTGACAAATAAGGCATTCAATGGATACACCGTCCGAATCTATAAGGGAGTTGGCCCAGCGACTGCTGTTGCTGGAAGCGGCGACCACCTCCGCGATCGGTGGACACGAAGCGGAGCGCGTTTGCGAGAAGCTGCGCATTTCGCTCACCCGATTTGCAGGCGCTGACGGATTCCTGGCGCTTATGCGGCGTTCGCTGGCGCTCGCGCGAGTCGAGGCGCCTTCTCTCAAAAATTTGACGCTGAATCCGGACGGGTGCTTCGTCGGGTTTGAAGCTGCTCTGAACGGAGGCGGAAACGAGGCGGGAATCGCTCTCACCGCTCACCTCCTGGGGCTACTGGTAACTTTTGTCGGCGAACCGTTGGCCCTACGACTGCTGACGGATGCGTGGCCCGATTTGCCAATAAATCAATAAGAATTTTTGACGCCGGGAACACTATGAACACCGCTAAGCACCGTTGAAGTCGAGGAGAGTTTTACCTTGATGGGGCTGAGCAACTACACCATCTCGTTCCTCGCCGAAGACATTGTCCGGCTGAGATATGTTTCGATCAACGGGCAGCTACGCAAGATGATGCTAGTTGTGAAGATGCGCGGGACCGATCACAATATCGATATGCGGGAATACAAGATCACCCCGAAGGGCGTCGTCATGGGCGAACCGCTTCGAGGCTATCGCGGACTGACCAGCGGGATTCCGGATCCCTGGTCGCACGAGTCGGGCCAGATCCCGGGAACTCCGGCCTTCAGGACCGGATAAGTGATTGAGACACGGATGATTGAATCTTCGACAAAAACGGCCGCTCCGGACTTTGAACAGCAGCTTCTGGATATGAACGAGGCACTCCTGCTCTCGTCCCTACGCCAGCACTCACTGACTGAGGCGGCGGAGAAAGCCACGGAAAAGGCTGAACACGCAACCAGGGCGGCAAAGCACGCGCTGGAGCAGGTAGAACGTGCCGAAGTCGCCTTAGTCTTGAGCGAAGAGCGCTTTCGGGCGATCGCCGAAAATATACCTCAACTGGCATGGATGGCGGATGCCGATGGCTCGATCAGTTGGTTCAATCGAGGGTGGCTAGAGTACACCGGTACTGCGCTCGAAGATAATTTGGGATGGGGTTGGAAGGCGGTCCATCATCCCGATCATGTCGATGCCGTAGTGTCCAAGTTCGAGTGGCACCTCCGCGAGGGGAAGGACTGGGAAGATACGTTTCCGCTGCGTGGTCACGATGGCACGTATCGATGGTTCCTCTCGAGGATGACCGCGATTCACGATGAAGCCGGCGAGGTTGAACGGTTCTTTGGCACCAACACTGACATCACCGATCAAAGGCGCATCGAGGATGCCCTGCGTGAAAACCAAACCCATCTTGCCGAAAGCCAGATGCGGCTCGCGATGGAACTGTCAGCTACGAAGAAACTGCAGGAAGTAAGTACCGAGCTGATAGGTGAGGGCGATGCAAAAGTGCTGTACGGGAAAATAGTCAGTGCCGCCGCGACCATAATGAGGTCTCAAAAGGCGAGCCTTCACATCTATCAGTCGGAGGTCGGCAGCAATGGCATGTTTCGTCTTTTGGCCCATCAGGGTTTTACCGCGAGAGCGGCCGAATACTGGGACTTGGTCAGCCCCACCTCGAAGAGCATTAGCGGAGCTGTTCTGGACACCGCCGGGAACGTTTCGGTTCCGCACGTTGAGGCGTCTGATCTGTTGGCCGGAACCCGGGATCTGTCGATACTTATCGAGAACGGTATTCATTCGGCGCAGGCAACGCCGCTGATCTCGCGCTCGGGTAAAATTCTAGGAATGATCTCCACGTTTTGGCAGCGACCTCATCAGCCGGTTGAACGAGATCTGCGCCTTCTCGACGTCCTTGCCCGGCAGGCCGCCGACCTGATCGAACGCTCGCACGCAGAGGAACTCCTAGTCGCGCGCGAGAAGCAGTTGTCCTTAATAACCGCGTCCGTGCCAGTCTCGATCATTCATTTAGATTCTGAGCAGAGGATCCTCTTCGCGAATCGAGAGTACCTGGACCGTCTCGGAAAGAGTTCGGAAGATGTTCTTGGTAAGACGGTCAGCGAGATCCTCGGCAAAGAAAATTTTGAAAAAATCGAGCCCCGCTTAACTAAAGCTTTCAAAGGTGAAGCCCAGAATTACGAGATACGGATCGACTACCCAACGGTCGGTGAGCGCGATCTTTTTGTCCACCATTCACTGCTCAAGGACGGCATCGGACAAGTGCAAGGTATTGTTTCCGTCATCGAGGATATTACTGAGCGCAACCACTCTCGGATGTTGCTCGACACACAGAAAGCCGCCCTCGAAATGATTGTCGCCGGCGGGCAGCTTTCCGATGTACTGAAGTATCTCACCCGCGTTGTCGAGGAGAGCTCCAAAGGCTCCATTGCTTCGATAATGTTTGTCGACGACGAGGGCCGATTACGAAACGGCGCGTCACCCAGCCTGCCGCAAGATTATCTCAAAGCACTTGACGGTTTGCAGGTTGATGAGAACATCGGCACTTGCAGTGCTGCGGCTGCGACATGTAAGACCGTCATTACCGCTGACATTGGCGCCGACGCGAAATGGCAAGCATTCAAACATTTGCCTCTGGCGCTCGGTCTGCAGTCTGCCTGGAGCCAGCCGATCATCAACCAGGGTGGAAGCGTCATAGGAACCTTTGGTACCTACTTCCGCGAAAAACGCGAGCCGACCGATTTTGAACGTCAAACTGTGGAGATCCTCGCCAAAACGGCGGGCCTTGCGATCGAACGCAGTCGGACTGAACGGAAATTGCGCGAGTCGGAGGAACAGTATCGAACCTTATTTGATTCGATCGATGAAGGTTTTTGCATTCTCGAGAAGGTTGAAGCAAAGAGCGGTGAGCTACTGGATTTTCGTTTTGTAGAGGCCAACCCGGCATTCGACATCCAATCCGGTCTAAGCGACGTGATCGGAAAAACCATAAGGCAGGTGGCACCGGGCGAACCGGAGGACTGGTATCTCATTTGTGAAGCGGTGCTCAATACGGGCGAGCCTATACGGTTTGAACTGGGACTGGTAACAAACGGGAGCGTGTTGGAACTCTACGCTTTCCGGGTAGGCGACGAAACTCATCGTGGCGTTGCGGTCATCTTCCGGAATATCACGGACCGAATCCGTATCAATGAGAAGTTAAAACAGAGTGAAGAGTGGCTGCGGACGATCTTTGACGCGTCGCAGGAAGGAATTCTCGTCGAGGATGAGGAAAGGATCAGTTATATTAACCGTTCGTATTTAGATCTTTTCGGATACGACGATCCGAAAGAGTTGATCGGCCAGCATGTCTCGGTCGTGGTTTCCGATGAAGACTCGGAACGCCTGCACGAGTTCGGCCGAAGTCGCTTGCGTGGCGAACAACCGCCTTCCACCTACGAATTTAAAGGCAGGCGAAAGGATGGAACTCTGCTTGACGCCGAAGCTTCGGTTTCGACCGCGACCGTCGCCGATCGTACCTACATCACGACCATGATCCGCGATATTGGCAGGCGCAAACGGGATCAAGAAGCATTGCTCCGTACTCGTGGGGAGCTGGAACTTAGCGTGGAGATACGAACGCGAGAACTTGCCAAAGCCAATGAAACCTTGAAAACCGAAAATCAGGAGCGCTTGCAGGTGGAAGCAGAGCGTTTCAAATTGCTTACCCAAATTGTAACAACGCAGGAAGACGAGCGCCGCCGCATTGCCCGTGACATTCACGACCATTTAGGACAGGGGATGACGGCCCTTCGGCTCAAGATCGCCTCGTTGCAAGAAGATTACGAAGTCGACAAG
>JBKJOR010000328.1:0-4553 GCA_046595575.1 Pyrinomonadaceae bacterium
CTAGTGCAAACAGCTTGATCAAAGCAACACCCGCGATGAATCCGCCAATGTGCGCGGCGTATGCCACGCCGCCCGTCCCGGCCGGCGTCAGATAGCCGACGATCAACTAATACACGATCCAGATGCCGATCGCGACGAACGCGGGAACTGTCGTAAGAAAATTGAAGATGAGAGCTCGAACTTGTCGCTGCGGGAACAAAAGAACATAACCACCGAGCACTCCCGATATCGCACCCGAGGCTCCGAGCATCGGAATGATCGAGTCGCTGTCCATGATGATCTGCGCGAACGCCGCGGCAAGACCACAGACGATATAGAACGCCGCGAAGCGTATGTGGCCGAGAAGATTTTCTAGGTTGTCCCCGAAGATCCACAAGAACAGCATGTTTCCGAAGATGTGCATGATGTCGCCATGCATGAACATCGAGCTGAGGAAATTGAAGTACACCGGTAGCGGCGTCGCGAAATGCTGCACCTCGCCCGTGTTGCCGAGCGAATCGCGAATTACCTGAACCCCGGTGATATCGATCCCCGTCGTCACCTCTTTCGGCACAAGCGAGAATGCATAACTAAAAGCGTCGTTCCCGCCGAGGCCCTGAAGTAGTACGAAGACCAGGATATTTATCCCGATGAAGATGTAATTGACGATCGGTGTGATCGTCCGGTCGCTGTTATCGTCACCTATCGGAAACATCGTTCAATCCTCCACTTGCGTTAATGTGAGCGTTCGTCTTCAGGTAGTACACATCGTCTGGCTGAGAAGAACGTGGTTCGTGTTTGGAGTAATTCCGTTTTTCCGGATCAGTTAACCGCGAAGCCAGCGAAGTGTACGGTTTGGTTTTTGAAGCCCTCCTGTTTCGTGTACTGCTTTGTTCGTGACGTTTCGTGTGAGTTAGTGGTTCCAAATAATCGCAGGCGGACTGGAACCACTACTCACACGAAACTCCTGGACACTCCAAACATACAAAGGCACGAATCCCACGAAAAGAACACGAATACTCTCAAACAATGACCAGCGTAAAAGTTATCCGATCCCCGCACCTTCCTGAACCTGCAGCAATTCGTATCCTTCACTTCTTGCGACGAAAGTTGCGGCGGTAAGATCGCCGACAACGTTAAGGGTGGTCCGGCACATATCGAGGATGCGATCGACGCCGAGGATGATCGCGATCAGTGCCGGGTCGACGCCGATCATCGCCAGGATACCAATGATAAACGGGATCGAACCCGACGGGACGCCCGCCGTTCCAATGCCGCCGAGGATCGCCAAATACACAACCATCAACTGGACACCGAGTGTCAGCTCCAAGCCAGCAAGTTGCGCCAAGAAGAGGACCGTCACGCCTTCGTACAGAGCGGTACCGTTCTGGTTCGCGGTCGCTCCGACCGTCAGCACGAAACTATTTATCTCCTTCGGAACGCCGAGATTCTCGTGCGAAACGCGCAACGCTGTCGGCAACGTCGCGTTCGATGACGAAGTTGAAAATGCAGTGACGATGACAGTGCGGACGCGTTTGAAGAAATCGATCGGATTAATGTTCGACAAGAAATATACCGACAACGAATATACTCCGAAGAAGTGAAGACCGAGACCGAGGAGCACGGTGATGACGAACCACGCGAGCGACTGCAGCAGATCGAGTCCGAACTGCGCGATGTTGTTGAAGATCAAACACGCCACGGCATAGGGCGCGAACTTCATGATGATGTCGATGATCTTCGTCGTTATCGCGAATACCGACTCCATCAAACTGACAAACGGAGACGAAACCGGTGCCGGCATAAGGGTGATCGCGATACCGACGATCAACGCAAAGAACATGATGTGCAGCATGTTCGGGCTCGACCCCGAGATCGAGTTGAAGACATTGCTCGGGACGATCGTCTTGACCGCCTGCATCAGCGCCGAGTCGTTCTTTGCGGAATCGGCAGCCTGTTTTTGCGCCGCCGTGGCCGAGGTAGCTCCGCCACTGAACTTTTCTTTCAGCTGGATCTTGTTCTCTTCGCTGATACGCTCGCCCGGACGAATGGTGTTTGCAAGTACCAGACCGATGACGACCGAGATCGCAGAAATTATCAGGCAGTATGCGAAAGACTTCAGACCGATGCGCCCAAGCTTGCGAATATCGCCGATGCCTGCAACTCCGACAACCAGCGATGCGAACACCAGCTGCACGACGATCATCAGCAGTAGATTCAGAAAGACCGTCCCGACCGGCTGCGTAATATTCGATACGAGCCATACGACGTTCGGATGCGCACCGCCGAGGGTCCAATTGATAGCGAGCCCACCGAGGACGCCGACGAGTAACCCGATCAGGATCTTGGTATGCAGTGCCATGCCGGACGGCTTGTCGCCCGTCTTATCGTCGAGGTCGGTGTCGAGTTCGCGTTCGTAATCGTCGGCGGGAATTTGGTCTTTATCGTTTTCGCCCATGATTCAAGTTCTACCTTTTTTTTCGGAATGAATTCTGTAAATCGTTTTACTCAAAAAACGGAAAACTGCGGAGGCTTTCGCCAGATGCATTAACGTCAGCGTGGTTCGAGTGAGTTTAGCAAATAACCCTCCATTTGGGTATCATTCATTCCAAACGCCTCAGAAAGAAACTATGCGGTTAAACCTGATTCGAACGTTGTTTATGTCGTGCTCGATCCTTCTTTCGACGCACGCAGCTGTTGCCCAGCAGAAGTTCGTCGCCTATGCTTCGGGGCCACAGGCTGGCTCGACGTCGACCCGACATGTGATCGCCGAGATCACTGTGATGCCGCCCGTTTCACCCGGCAACGCGGCGAATCTCGTGTTTAGCGGACGTGGCGGAACCCCGTTCCCTCCAAACGCCGACCTCGCGATTTGCGTTGATGCCGGGATACCGTCGTGCAGCCACATCGCGTTTCCGCCCGACTCGGCTTGGACCAGCTCATACGATGTTCCGGCGGAATCTCTGGAGTGGCTTCGTCAGAACAAATACAAATTAGTTGTTTTTCTTCCCTCATCACTCGGATTGCCGGGCGGAGACGTCCTCGGGACTTTCCACCTCGCTAACGGAACGTACAACGATTACGACGGAGACGGCCGGGCCGACATCCAGGTCTATAGAAATTCAAATAACACGTTCTATGCGCTTCATAGCTCTAACGGCGCGTTTATCCAGCGGCAGCTGGGTCAGCCCGGCGATTCGGTTTCGTTGACGGTCGATTTCGACGGCGATGGGCGGTCGGATTTCTCGACGGCTCGCTACAACGCCGAAGTGTTATGGCGAATCTTTCCATCGACGACGAACATCCTGCAAGAGACGCGTTGGGGTTCATCGACACTCGGCGACTTTTTCGCGGCGGCGGATTACGATGGCGATACGCGTATGGACATCGCCGTGTTCAGGGCTGGGGTCTGGCATATTCTTCAAAGCTCGAACGGTGCATACCGGCAGGAATACTGGGGCACTGCGGGTGATGTTCCGGCCGCGACCGACTTTGACCGCGATGGTAAGGCTGATGTGACCGTCGCGAGAAGCGAGGGTGGCCAGCGGATGTGGTATACGCGGATGAGTGCGAACGGAGCCGTGCGTGTAACTCCCTGGGGATTGTCGAGCGATGCCTTTTTTACCGGCCGCGTCGACTTCGACGGCGACTCTGCTGCGGACATCATGGTCATCCGGAACGAAAGCGGCCAGCGAATATTTTATGTTCTGCGAAGTTCCGATTCACAGATGCAGGTTGTCCGATGGGGCCTCTCATCCGATGTTGTGAAGCTCGGCGACTACGACGGCGACGGGCGGACCGATCCAGCCATAACGCGTGCCGTCAACGGCCAGCGAGTGTTCTACATTTTGCAGAGCTCGAATGGACAGCCTCGCTACGAGACGTTCGGTTTGGCGGGGGATTTTTAGGCGTCTGGAGAGTCTGGTGAGGCTGTCGAGTCCATCGCGTCTTGCGAGTCTGTCGGGTCGGTCGAGTCTTACGAGTTGAAGATTTCTGTCTGCGGTGTTTTAGCATCAAAGGTGCGGTCGTAATTTAGCCAGGGGTAACGCCCCTGGAAAGGCATTTCGTACGACGGAGCCGCAACGCGGCGTAGTAATGGACATTACCCCGCACCTTTGGTGCTTGAAGGCCAAACTGATCATCTCGAGGGGCGTTGCCGCTGGCTAAATTACAACCGCACCTTTGGTGCTAAGACGGACCCGACGAACTCAATAGTCTCGACAGACTCAATAGACTCGACGGACTCGATAGACTCAACAGAATGTTCCAATCCATTCATTTCAATTCCAAGGGACGGGCGACCACGAATGCGTCGAAGCCCGAGGTCATAGCGCAATTGAAAAAGATCGTCGGCGATGAGAACGTCATCGTCGATCCGGAAAAGGTCGAGCCATACGGTGCCGACGCGGTGAAGGAAAAGTTTCCGCCCGAGGCAGTTGTCTTTCCGGCATCGACAGCTGAGATGGTCGAGATACTGACGCTCGCGAACGCCGAAATATTTCCCGTTACGGCGCGTGGCGGTGGGGTCGGATATACCGGCGGTGCAGTCCCGGTTGATGGCGGCGTCGTCATCG
>JBKJOR010000451.1:0-3063 GCA_046595575.1 Pyrinomonadaceae bacterium
AAAATGAGCGAAGCGCAGAAGATGTTGATTCGGCAAGCCACAAACAATGGGCTGTGAGCTATGAACTGTGAATACCAGCCAGCATACTCACAGTTCATAGTTCATAGTTCATAGTTCATAGCTAGTTTGAAAATCGCGCCGCTGCTGTTTAAGATTGAGGTTCTATTCGACGTTAATTTTGGGAGCTAAAATGGTTGAAACTGAAGCAATAGTAGATCTGGTTCCGACGGCGGAATCGGTAATGAACATACTGCGAAACACTGGTGCGTATCGCAAAGGCCACTTTGTTTATCCGAACGGCCGTCACGCGTCGCATTACTTTCAGATGCCGCTCGCGTTTCGCTACTACGATAACGCTCGCATTCTGTCGGTCGGCCTTAGCCGTATGTTTAGAATGGAGAAAGCGATCGCCAGCCAGTTGCCCAAGGTTTCGGTTATTAGCCCGAGTCCGGGGGGAATCATGGTCGCTTTCGGTGTTCGTGAAGCGTTGAGCGCCGAGCAGATCTACTGGGCCGAAATGGAAGAAGGTAAACGCCAGTTTCGACAATACATGAGCGAATCTGAAGTCCATCCCGTGATAATCGTCGATGACATTGTGCGCTCAGGACGCGCGATCGAAGAAACATTTCAACTCTGCAAGGATATCGGAGCGGAAGTGATCGGCTGCGGCGTGATAGCAAAGTTTGAAGACGCGGCCAACGAGTTCCATGGCATTCCGGTGAAAAGCCTACTTAGCTTCGACGTGAACTTCTATGAAACTGAAGAAGAGTGGAAGACTTCCCGCAGCGCCTCTCCGATAGTAGAAGAGGAAAAGGTCAGGTTTTAGTTTCTCAGGCTCCCCTGCTTGTTTAGGAGGGGTGGCAGCCGCCTCGGCTGACGGGGTGGTAGTTCTGCAAAAGCTCCCTTTCCGGTTTTAGGAAATCAGGCTTCTCTCCCACATGAAGCGAGTCAAACCCAACCATCCGCTAGCGCGCCCAGCGAGAGCTGAACGGCCCCACACTCGGCCAGTCCTTCAAACCTTTCGTACCGCACTCCGAGCGAGACTGACACCTTCCGAGGCGACTCTATGGAAATACCTACAGAGATCGAAACTTGACGGTAGAAAGTTCCGGCGACAGCACAGTATTGGAAATTATATTCTAGACTTCTACTGCTCGTCGGAGCGGTTGGCGGTCGAGTTGGACGGCGAAGTGCATTGCAACGATCGTGCACAGTTATACGATTACGAACGCAAGTTATTTTTGCTCTCCTACGGCGTGAAAGTTATCAGGTTTGAGAATTTCCTGGTGTTCGAGGAACCGGAGTATGTGTTCGCCTTGATCCGGAATAATTTTGGTTGGTGGAAAGAAGAATAAAAGTTTTAAGTTCTGTCAGAACTACCACTCCCTAAACAAAGGAGGGAAATTTATCTTTTACCCGAACAGCCCTTCGATTCGCGAATGAGGGAAGCTTTTATTTGAACTACCACCCCGTCAGCCGAAGCGGCTGCCACCCCTCCTAAACAAGGAGGGGAATTTTATTTTGTTTAACTACCACACCGTCATGCCGAAGCTGCTAACACCCCACAAACAACGAGGGGAGCCTGATCAATCAAACTCCCGCAACGCTTCCTGCAATTCGCGCCGCTCGACATAAATTCGCAAGAACCTTTCTCGTTTCGTCAGGTAAAGCCAGATCGCCGCCGCCCATCCGCGCATTTCTACGATCTCCTCTAGCGAATAGAGTGCTGCGTACCCGCAAACGAACGAGAACGGGATTGACGCGAGGGCAAGCTGCCAGCCGGACAGAACATATAAAACGATCGCCGCGATGATCCACGTTAGCGGCATGAACACCATTCCCGCCAGCACCTTTACCGTCGACGCAACATCATCCGCGCCGTGGCGTGAATATAGATATGCGACGAGCTTGCCCAGCTGGTAAGCCGGGGCGTGCAGTATGGTGCCGAAGATCGCGAGCGGTGCGAGCAGAATTAATCTCCACGTCTGGATCAATGCCCGGTAGACGACGAATCCGGGCGTGAGCTGCGCGAGCGAAAGATGTTCCGGGTCAATACCTAGCGAATCAAGTTTCTGGGCGTAGTCGCGAAGCCTTGCGGAGAGATGAGCTCGTTCCGGAGAGGAGCCATCGTCGCCAGCGGTTTCAGCTATATAGTTTTGCAGGAAGACGAGTTTCTCGCCAAGGTTTTCGTTCTCCGTCGCCGTCGCAAAGATCGCTTCGGCGATGCGAGCTACGTGGAGTTCGGCTTCGCTCTCGGCGTTCAGCGTTACCTCGCGGAGCTCGGCTTCGATCCGGCTTGTCAGCTCTTTTACCGCTTCCTTCGGCGGCTGGCCGTCAGGTTCCAGGTCGGCCCGCGGAACCGTGAACGGCTCGCCGAAATGAAGCAGGGCCTCGCTGCGAAACGTGGTCTTGTTGGTGTAGTAAAGACCGACCGGGACGATCTTCACTTCGATATTCTCTCCGCCCGATGCCGCACCAAGCGCGATACGTGCGGCACCGGTCTTCATCGGTAAAAGCTTTGGCGAATTATGCGAAATGCCCTCGGGGAAAAGTGCGATCGAGCCGCCACCGTCGAGCAGCTTCCGACAAAGCTCAAAAGTTTTCTCGTTCTTCGAGATATCTTCGCCGGCATCGACGCGTCGATAGAGCGGCAGCGCATCGACCGTGCGAAGCAGAAACGAGATGACGGGCATCCGAAACAGCGTGGACTTGGCGAGGAACGAGATCTTCCGCGGCAGGGCAACAAAGACGAGTGCCGGATCGATCAATCCGTTCGGATGATTGAGGACAAAGATAACGCCCGGCCCACTCGGCACAACACCGGCGTTCACCGTCTCGATGCGTCGAAAGAATAATCGTAGAGCAATGCCAAACGCGCCGAGGATCAACCGAAACGTGATCGTACCGCGGCGGTTGAGGATCAGGTCTTGAAGAGTGAGTTGTTTGAATGAAGCCGGCATCGGTAGTCAGTAGGCAGTCGGCGCTCGGCTCTCGCAATTCGGTAATCGGGACTCGGGACTCGGCACTCGGCAGAAAGCGGAAAGCAGAACCGGAATGTGAAAT
>JBKJOR010000028.1:0-19926 GCA_046595575.1 Pyrinomonadaceae bacterium
CGCTTTTGCTGCACCACGATTCGCCACCATCTCATAAAATCCCAGCGATGAATCGGCGGCGAACGTATTCTTCGCATTCGTCTCTACCGGCGGTGCCGATCCCGGTTTCCATTCGGCTTCGATTATTGCCGGTTTTTCGTGATTGATTCCGGTATCGAGAGCCGCAAGATACTCGCCGTTCGGCTGACGCGTCCAAACCGTTAGATAGTGCCCGTGTATCTCGGCCGCATCCGTTTTTCCATTTGCCCGGAAGACGGAATTACCAATGCTGTAACCAAGGGCACCGTTGGATGAAACCTCGATCTTGATCGGATTCCATGTCAATGCCGCTGGAGACGCCGGACGCTTTGCCCAAACTTCACGAGCGTTCTCCGGCCCAGGAAAAAACATTATGGCGTACGGTGATAGGTACTGTAAGAACCCCGCGTTGATCCCCTTTTCAGCTATTGTTTGTTCAAACGCTCGCTCGGTATCGTAGACCTTCTTAGAAGCATCTTGGGCCGCAGTTCCGAATGTCACAAAAGTGATTACCGCTAATGTATATATAAACTTCATCGAGTGAATGTTAACACAACAAAAACGGCGGAGATTCGGCTCTCCGCCCAACGACAGTTATAAGGTCAGAAGTTCCTCGGACAGGAACGTCGCAAGCTTGGCCAACATTCTCCCGGGTTACGTATCCTTACGAAATTCGCCTAACAAGGATCGTAAACAGACGAGACCGTCGAGCAAGTGGATGGCGGACTCGAACTCTTTGCCGAGACCGAGGGTTTCGATGGTTAAGAACGGAACCAAAATGACTTCACACGAACATACCGGGCACCATTTCTTTTGTCCCGCCAAGGTGCCGCCTTTTACGATCATAAGTGAAGTTGTCTCGCTCTCCGTGACCAGTCGGCTCTTTTTGACGTGCATCGTAATCTCATCGCGAGACCCGCTCTATTCTGAGGATCAATGTGTAACTGCCCGGCCCGTACCTAGGTCCATCCTCATACCGAATCTGAATATCGCCGCGTGCGACGGCGGCTTCCGCAGTTTCGGCAGTCAGAAAGAGGGATTGAGGACTGAACGTGGCGGGGTCCGGTGTCGCGGATAGCGGATCATACGCTCCGCCCTGAATGCCTATCGGCCGATCAAAGTTATTGATCTGGGGGATGGTCGTCATCACGTCACTTTCGACCTGTAAAAGCGCGGTTCGCGCCGTCGGGCTACCGTTCACGTCGCGGGAACTTGCCCGGGCGTATCTCCCGAGCCATGCTGCCGCTTGCGTGTTCCAGATCTGCCACATATCGGGGATGTTGTCGTTCTCCCAGATCGTCGGAAAAAGAATGACGGCGTTTGGATTTGGCGCGGGGTGAAGATCGCCTTCCCATAGGGTCATCGGGATAAAGCGGCCTACCAAGGCCGCTCTGACGTCCCTGGGCGGCGAAGCGGTTTCGCCCGCGTTTGGAAAACGATCGCCTGACAGCAACCCGCCGGTCGTGCTACTCGCACTTCCGGCTCGAAAGGTCGGGTTAGGACTCGCACGCAGGAGGTCGATCCCGATCGGCCGGACCGGATTTCCGCGTCCGTCCGTGTCGCCGTAGTTGACGCTTCTTTTATTCGTCACCGGACTCGCTAATCTATTGTTTGAAACTAGCTCGGCGACATTCGCCGCTACAAACACTTCGTCCCCGCGGCCGTCGGTGATCAAGTGACCGTCGATCGTTCCGGTGTTGACACGAAAACCTGTCACGACCACGCGGTAACGGAGACACGTCTCGCACAGCCCGGGAAAGGGCAAAGGGACAACGATCCGCCGCCCTCCAGTAGTCCCGCCAGGGTTATCCGGCGGAGACGGGCTTACGACTGTCCCGCGTGGAAGATGCCGCTTTTCCATTGCGGCGATTATCGTCGCCGGAACTCCCGCGATCGCAAGATCTTTTTGACCCGCGGCCGAGAGATCGTACTTCCCCGGGGAATTTTGGATCAGTCCAATGATCTTTTCCTCGGGAACACCGGCCTTGACCATATCGATGACCTTTTCATTCGTAAAGGCTTCTTGGGCGAACACAGCGCCGGTTGTCGGTCCCAGGCACACCAGGCCCTGAAAAAGCGCAAAGTAAAGAGAAAGCGAAATTATTTTCTTCATGTGATTGCTCCTGCAATGCAAATACGCGACCGGGTCGTCAGGACCGGCCCCGCTTCGATCAGTGTCTAACGGTAAACGTGCGGCTGATTTGCTCGACCACGGTGGCTCCCGCCGCATCGGTACCATAAACATGGATTACATATGAACCGTTCGGAAGGTCCGGGCCGCTTGGCAGGTAGTTCCGTTTACTAAGGAATGTTGTCCATGACGTGCCGCTTATCCGGCCGTCAAGCCACTGTCCTGTGGGCCCCGTAGACCATGCGCAGACGACGTTCTTACTCCCGGGTTTCACCTGGTTGCAATTCCATACTTCGTCCGATTCCTGTTTTCCTATAGAGATCCTTACTCGTGCAACGCGGCCGGTGACGCTGCCACTTACTGCATCAAGAGCGGCGACCGTTCTGGTGCCCGGCGTTCCGATGGTGAGACTCTGGGCCTGTCCTTTGATCGTCATAGAAAAGAAAACCACGGCGATCCCAAACGTGTAGATTCCCCATCTGAAAGCTTTTATGTTTTGCTTAATCATCTTTCCTCCTGCAATTTTTAGCTTTTCGATCTCACAATATCTTTGCCCACCGGGTGCTTTGGCCATATACTTTCTGCCCAGACCGCGATAAACAATAAATATTGTTCGCGGCATCCACCATAGTTGTGGAGCAGGAATCATGTCTTTGAGCGGTACTTCAAAACTTCTTCAAAAAAACTTCAATGCGTCGAATATGACGACAATCGTAGAATTTGAGGATTGTCGACTCGACGCTGAGCATCTTTTGCTCTATCGGGGCGGTCAGCCGACGCCCTTGACCCCGAAAGTTGTCGAGACTCTTGTAGCGCTTGTCGAACGAAGCGGACAGATCGTAAGTAAGGACGAGTTGATGACAAGGCTTTGGGGAGATACGGCGGTTGAGGAATCAAATCTCTCGCAAAACCTGTACGTGCTGAGAAAGGCGCTCGGTGCTTGCGCAGATGGCCGTCCATTTGTCGAAACCTTGCGCGGTCGAGGATATAGGTTCAATGGCGAGCTAAAGGAAAGCGGCGACGTTCAACTTCTGCTGGCGAGCCGCACTACGACGCGGACGTTTGTCGAGGAAACTTTTGAAAAAGGTGGAAATCGGTTTTTCCCAAGATGGGGAATTACCGCCATGGCCATCGCTGCGATCATCGCAGGCGCAGGATTCGGCTCGGTCTACTTTCGCGACAACCTGTTCGCAAATGAGAAAGATCCGTCAGGAGCTTTCGAACGCTACGAGATCAAGCGTCATTCGGACACGAGCGATGTAACCAGCGCTGCAATATCCGCGGACGGAAAACTAATCGCTTTCTCGGACAAGAAAAATGCAGTGTGGCTGAGAAATGTTGCGACCGGGAGGAATGTAAAAGTTCTCTCGGATTCGGATGTGATAGGACGCAGCGTCATCGCGATCTCGCCAGACGCAGATCATGTTTATTTTGCGCAGGCCTTTGAGGACAAGAAAAGTGAGATCTTGAAAATGTCTGTTCTTGGCGGTCCGGCGCAAAAGCTAACCGATGATGTTTGGTCCGATGTATCGATCTCAAAGGGCGGCACGTTCTTGTCCTTCGTCCGGGGTAACGGCGGCGGCGGTGAACAGGCAGTGGTCATCGTGAACACCGACGGCTCGGGCGAGCGCGAGGTCGCGGTCAATAAACCGGGGACATGGTTCGGGATGTGGAGCCAATCAACGGCATGGTCACCGGACGACACAATCATCGCCTGCGCCGGTGGCCTAAGCCTAGATGGCAAGGAACAAACAGTGGTCAGATTTTTTCGTGTTTCCGATGGACATGAGGTTTTGTCGGACTCGCCGATGCCTGGTTGGTCCTACATTGGTAGCCTTGCGTGGTTACCCGATGGAAACAATCTGCTTATGTCGGGCGGGGCGCCGTCTGCCGAAGGTCAGATCTACAGATACTCGATATCGAACGGCTCGCTTCACCGACTTACAAATGACTTAAGCAACTATTCAAGGTTGTCCGTTTCGGCCGATGGGAAAACCATTGTCTCGATCCAGCTTGACGAGAATACTGGCAACTTATGGACGCTGCCCGCGACCGGCGATAGATCATTCGCCAAGCAGATTACATTCGGCAGAAACCGGATGACGGATGGTACCGGCTTAGCGTGGACCCCGGACGGAAAGATCGTCTACGCATCTAACGCTGGCGGCAAATGGGAGATCTGGATGATCAATCCTGACGGCTCGAATCAAATACAACTGACCGAAAACTGCGCGGGAAACGAATCATGCAGCCAGCCGGTTGTTTCTCCTGACGGGCAATACATCTTCTTCCAGGCTCGTCGCGCCGGCGCAAGGAACATTTGGCGGATCGATAGCGATGGCGGCAACGCTATGCAGTTGACGGCCGATGGTGGATTCATCCCGTCAATGTCAAAAGACGGCCGATACGTTATCTATTCGCGTTCCGGCACTCCTGTCTGGACCCTGTGGCAAGTTCCGATCGAGGGCGGCCAGCCTATCAGGCTCCCCGGCATCTCCACTGGAGCCAATGTTTCGTTATCGCCGGATGGCAGCAGAATCGCGTTTCAGCATTATGACCAGAATGCGAAACAGCCTTTTCAGACCTGCGTCGCGACGCTCGAAGCAGAGCGGCCCGAAAAGTGTTACGGCATCAGCCGGGGATTTGCGGCATGGGCGGATGACGGCAAATCATTCTATTACCTCGACCACGGTTACGCAGGAATATGGAATCAACCCCTCAAGGGTGAACGCTCGATGCTTCTCGAGTTCGACGGTGAAATGACGACGAACTTCGCCTTCTCACCCGATCGAAAATCTTTGGTCGTCGCCCGGAGCCGGCCTACCCAAGACATAGTCTCACTGACGGACGTTCACTAAGCCTTTCTAATTTTCGAATTCAACTCTCTACTCAACCTTAACGAAATCCGTGCCCGTCCGTCCGAAAGTTTCGGGCTGATACATCTCTTCAGCCTTCGCGGGTGGAACGACGAAGTGTCCCGGTGTCGTCGCACGAGCGACGTACGTGTAGTTGTAAACTCCTTCCCATAGCAGCGCCGTAAAAGCTTCGGCCCGCTCGTCGCGGAAGTTCTGGTGCTCGAACCAATGCTGACGCCAGTAGTATGAACCGTAGCCGAAAGAGCGACTGCCGTACGTCGTGACGCCCGTGTTTCCACCGGTGTCCGCCGGGATCGTTTCGGTTACAGCGAGACCCGGATTGAGAATTTCTAATCCGGCGGGCAGATTGTCGACAAGTGCGACGTGATAGCGTCGCGCCTGGGCAACCATCGTCAGCCGAATTCGTACACGAGCTCCGGACTTGATCGTCCAGCTTCCATCCGCGTTCTGCTTCACATCGTCCGCATTGTCTAACGGCTCGTACTTTCTCAATACCGTGAATCCGTAATCCGCGGGTTCGAGTTTCAAATTCTTCGGAGCGTATTTCATCCCGATCCTGTAATACAAACGTCCGGCTCCCTGTCGATCGATCAACAGGTTTGCAGTTCCGCCCTGTTCCGTCAGATACGACATAGGAATATTGAGAACATTTGAATCGATAGACCGCCCCTTAAATGCTTGCTCGCCGGCGTACGTCGATCCGAGCCAGACTCGTGTTACGAAATTGGGCGTGACTTTCTCGAAAGCGTTGAAGTACTTGTCGAGCGCGAGCAGGATAAATACGTTCTCTTGTGTCGAACCCCAATGCCCTTTAGTCCGATGAGCGAGCAGCCCGCGAACGAGTTTGGGTATCAAGTCGGTTACGCCGCTCCGGCTCCCCTCCTGGATAGGAGGCGTTGCTGCCGCTTCGGTATTCGCAGGGGTGGAAATCTGGCGTCCTAATCCTCCGGCCTGGACCCGAATCAAGGCTTCAAGAAGAACACCGTCAGCACGGCGGTCCGAGTACATGATCAACCATTTCGCGTCGCCGTAGTCAGTTACAAAGTTCGCCGTCGATGCAGTCTCGGTCGTACGGTTCATCAAAAATCGAACGATGAGGTCGACCTCTGTAGACGAGCCTGCATCATCCGCAAGAACTGACAATATCCAACCAAGAGCTTCGAACGGCATCTTCTCGAATGTAAGTGAAAGAACACCCTCGCTACCGCTCGGGTCTCCGCCTTTCGCTTCCGCCAGCAGCTTCCTGGCTTTAGCGATATCCTTGTCACCCATCATGTCGCGGACGTAGAGAGCGTAGGCTGAGATCGTCCAGCGGACCTGCGGTGAGTTCTTATACCACTCGTCGTTGAAATGCTTTTCAACGTTCGTGAGATAAGGCTTCGTCTTATTCAACATCTCGTCCGGCACTTTATAGCCCTTCGCCTTCGCGAGTGCGAGCGCATGGGCGACGTGGACGGTCAGGAACGGATATTCGTATCGCTCCTTGTCACGTTTCCACAGACCGAAGCTTCCGTCGTCTCTCTGCCGCGACTGGAGTATCTCGATGTCGCGTGCGAACTGAGCTTCAAGCTGACCGGCGGTCGGCATATCGTTCGATTTGAACGCGGCGAGAACATCACGCATTGCCGCGATCGAGATCATTCGAGACGCGATCTGCTCCGAACAGGCGTACGGATAATTGGTCAAGTAGATAAACGCATCGGTCAGCTCTTGCAGCTGAGTCGATGACGTCGTCACTTCCAGACCACCAAACTGGGGATACACATCGCCCGGTGTCTGAACCGGCTGGATGATCGCTCCGTCGGCATCCGTGGTTCCGTACGTGGCGAAGGCCTCCGTGGTCGCCGGTGTCCAAACAGGCAGAGAGATCTCCGCGGCATCGGTGAATTTTCCGGCTGTCGCAGCAAACTGGAACCGCGCCGTGCCGGCCTTCATCGCCGAGACAGGAAAGCGTACTTCTTCTCGGCTGTTGGCTTTGACGAGGATCCGACGGCCAATAGCAGAGACACGACCGGTAGGGAGTGTGTCCTCGGTGCCACCTGCACCCTCGCTACCGCTCAGGTTTCCGCCTGTGAGTTCGGCATTCGTCGCTCTTATCGCGACATCGACCGCCATGTCCTGATCCGTTTGATTCTGAATAACAACCGGCAGATCGATCTTATCTCCGAAGTTCATAAACCTCGGTGCACTTGGCCGGACCATTAGCGGTTGTTTCGCGGTGATCGCCGATTCCGCTTTCCCAAATCGCTTACCGGTATCTACAGCGACTGCCGTGATTCGATAACGAGTGAGATTGTCGGGAAGTTTTACATCTACACTGACACGACCATTCGAATCAGTCTTGATCGAGGGTGCGAAAACAGCGAGGGCGTTGAAGTTTTCGCGGAGTGCGATTGCGGTATCGGGCGGCGGGCCTTCTCCAACTTTCAGATCGTAGTATCCGAAGCTTATTTTTCCTGCCGCCCGCCCTGCCATCGGTAGGCTCTGTATCTGCCGAGCGCTTACCATGCTCCCCGAACTCGACTCCGCCGAGGAGAGCGCATCAGTTGCGGGTGGCGGCGGTGGAGGTGGATTCTTCGCATCCTCCGGGTTCCCCAACAGGACATCTTTCCGCAGGTGATGATCGGTCACACCCATCGCTCGATCCGTGTAGAAAATACTCATCGGATCGGCGACCGAATAACGCGACAATGCGAGTACGCTCTCGTCGACTACGATCACGGCCACTTCGGTATCCGCAACCGGCGCTCCGCCCGAATCCTTTACTTCAACTGAAACCTTTGTCGAGCCGCCGGGAACAAGCGTCTTGTCTGCGGGCTCGGCCGACACGGTCAGTTTTCGCGAAGCTGTCGATATCGCGAGATTGATATTTCCACTCGCAAAGGCAGGTCGCATTGGACCGCCGGCATCCTGCCGGCTCTTATTCGCCGGCAGGGATGCCGGCGTTCCATCGTCATTCGTGCGCGGTGCCGCTCCGACAAGATCGACCTGGGCGTAGATGTTCGGCAGATATTTATCATCGATCGGAATCCGTAATGTCATCGACGAATCCTTCATCGAAAAACGTTCCGTCTTCACGATGCCGTCACGCCGCAGAGTAAGAACGCCTTCGGCCGGCGTGAACGGCGAGACCACGAGCAGCTCGGCCACATCGCCCGGTGCGTAATCTTTTTTCGAAGGGATTATCTCTACTTCTTCCTCTTCAACATTTCGCTTCGGCGGTGTCTTCCCGCCGGGAACCCAGACAGTGAACTCACTCTCGTTGAACCGCTCGCGGTCGTCCATCACCGTCGCGGTGATGGTGTATCGTCCGCCCTGCTTCGCGACGAACTCGCACACGACAGCTGCATCTGCGGATTTGACGGTGCACGTCTGCTCGTCAACTATTACTTCCTTCCACCCTCCCTTGTCGAACTGCCAATCCTTGAGAACAGCTTTGATCTCGACATCGCGCCCGGCCACGAGCTTCCCGTCTATGTCCGTAACGATCGTCTCAACGACGATCTTCTCGCCTTTCTGGACAAAGGTACGAGGCGTCCGAATTCCGACATAAAGATCTGCCGGATGCACCAGCAGCGTCGACGTGCTCGACCAAGTCTGCCGGTTTACATCCTGGACCGATGCCGAAGCGCTCACGCTATAGGGACGCGGAGGGTTGACGGATTGGAAATCGATTTTTAGGAGATGCTTGCCGCTCGCGTCGGTCACACCCTTGAAAGCTTGAGACGTTCCGCCACCGAATCCGCGACCGTAGACACCGGAATCATGGATGCCCCACCAAGGCACCCAAGTTCCGAATGTGAAATCGTCACGGTTGGGCGGCGTGTAATTAGTCGGCGTAGCCGTCACCGTCCAATTGGTTTCAGCATTCGCCAGACCGCCGCCCGCGTAGTACTTCGCCTCGACCGAAAGGTCCGCCTTACCACCGACAAAGTGCGGAGCTTCGGACTCGACCTTTGTCGTCACTTCGAACTCGGGCCGACGAAATTCCTGGACCTGGAACTGATGCGAATGGGTATTTCCTGCGATCGAACTATTTGTCGATAGTTCAATCCTCGTGTAACCCAGATTCGCATTGTCGGGCAATGTGAATTTGAAATCGAAAGCACCAAAGGCGTTCAAATTGCCGGTTCCCTTCGCGATCTCGTTGTCCCGGGCATCCTTGACCGACCAGGTCAGTCCTGCGGCTGCATCTCCGAGGCCCTCGATGTCACCGAGCTTCCCGCCCGTCGCTCGACGTATGTAGCCTTTCACCGCCACTTCTTCTTTAGGCTTGTACATACCGCGGTCGTCAAAGACGAACCAGCGGAGAGAGTCGACATCTGGCTTTTTGTACCAACCCGCAGTGTCGTTCCAGTAGTCGTCAGAGTTCTCGGGAAGGAACGCTACGTCTTTGCCGCGTCGGGCAACAAGTATGTTCGGCGCGCTTTGCGAATCGGGAAGGGTGAGTCGGAGTATTCCATTCGCACCCGTGAGGTTTGTTTGTGCAGCGTCGATCGTCTCCCTCTCGATCTCCGCACCGTCGCCGTCAAAAGATTCGAGCTCGCCGGCGTTTGGCCCTCCGGTGCCGGTGACCCACTCCCATACCTCAGTCAGGATCCCTTTTTCCGATTCCGGACTGACAACCGACAACTGATTGCTGACGACCGCATCGTTAGGGTGTATCGATAGCTCCACTCCGCTTAGCGGTTTTCCAGTCTTTAGCTCGGTGGCAAAACCGACCAGCTCAGTATTGTCGACGAATGCGTCAAGGCCGATCTGAGTCGACTGCAGCCAACTCACCACCCGCCACTCGCGCCCACGCACCGTCACCGCCTTCGCATTGTTTTCGACGGGTTCGATATCGACGATCACATTACCGAAACCATCGCTGAGAGCCGGCGAAACATCGATCCGCGTCTCAACCAATACGTCCGCTTTGCTCGCAATAGGGACGACATTTTCGGAAACCAAACGTCCCGGAATGGCAGGGCGTTTCCCGTCGTCATAGTTCATCCGTCGAAAATATTGCTGATATTGCGTCCAGTCTTTCGGCTCGACTGCGTAAAGCCGAACCCGGGCCGATGCAAAGTTAGTTGAATAAATTGAGAATGAGCGGTTGCCGAACGGGTCGAGCACGCTCATCGGCCCGCCCTGGGCGTATAAGTTTTGCTCCGCCGCTCCAACACGCATGATCGTGGCAACGCTGCGGTCTAACTTCTGACCGAAGGCGTCGGTGAGTGACGTGTCGACATTGATCGTGTAGTTCGTGTTTCCCTTCTTGGACCCTCCCTGAAAATACAATTGATTACCGGACGGGAAAATATTCAGGCCTTCGACCGTAGGCGCGACGCTTACCATCTCCTTGCCGAACTTCGCCGCGTCGATCGGATTGTTAAATTCGAGAACCCAGTCGTGAGATGGCGTGCACTTTGTATTCTGCTGCCAGCCGCAGTACGATTTCGAAAACTTGAACGGACCGTACGTGGTAAACGTAAAACTCTGCGCCTTCAAAGTCCGGAGCGGTCCCTCCGCCGATGGAGTACCTGCGTTAATGCTCACGGTCACCTTTGAAAGCGGCGGCAATGCATTCTCGGTGGATCCGTCGGCATTCACCGCACGAAACACAAGCCAGCGTCCGGGCTGTGCTTGTTTCGCTTGATAGCCAATGTTCGCGTCGGCATCGATCTCAGCCTGAGTCGCGAGCCGCGTTGTGATCTTTCGGCCGTCGGCTGTCACGGAGGTGGTCTTGAGAACCGCCTCGGGATTTATTGACTGATCGAACGAAACAAAGATCAGCACATCGCGCCGCGTCACCTGACCGTTCGGCATCATTTGCTCCACCTTGGGAGGCGGTGTCGTAAAACTCCAGGTCACATCTTTCGCCAGCGTTTGCCCGTTGGCCGCTTTCGTTCCGGCGGGAACGCGGGCTGTGAACTTCGTCGCCATCGGGAATCGCTTGTCGGTATCAAACATCAGCGTTCGCGTCCCGATCCATCGCCATCGCCCGTCGACCTGCGGCGATAGTTCTACCGGCGCGAATTTCGCCGCTTCCTCCTGCGAGGTGACCGCAACCATCGGCTGCGAAAACGTAATGCTCAGGTCGGGTGCAAGTGAAACCTCACCCTCGGGCGAATAGCGGACGACATCCAGACTTGTCCCGGGATTTACCTTTGGCGTACCTCGCTGTTCGTCAGACGGAAACTTTACCTGAAGCTGGGTTCCGGTCTTCGGCGCGGGAAGCGTGCCGATACGCTTTGCGAATTCGACTCGATCGTCGGGATCGGATTTGATAACCGGTAAGCGTTTGAGGATCTCAGCGGCGCCGCCTTGCGAAAGCGGATCGGTTTGCGCAAGCCCCTGTTTCACGCGGGCCTCGGCTCCATCCGTACCTTCACTCAAATTGAACGTCAATCCCTGAGGAATATCTTGCATCCGGTTAATACGGGCCAAGCCTATATTCTGTCCGTTTGCTAAGGGTCCAAACATCGACCAATAAACGGCGAAAACCAGCAGCCCCGATACAATCTTTTTTGTCATTGACATTATTCTAAAACTAAATTGACCTGTGCCTTTCTAGCGGTCCAACCGCTCGTTCGATGCGGCAACTCCTGAATTGGTGAACGTCGACGAAAAGAATAACTTGCACGAACGCTTTTCCTTAACCGCGCGTGCGTCGCCGGGAATGACGAGGTTTCGTTCCAAGCAAACAGGAAATCGGACCGATCGAATGAGCCTCCAGATATCTCCACACATGGGAATTTGGCGATGCCTCAAGAGCTGCCGGGAAGGTCGAAAATCTCGGGCCAAGCTACTAGTCGAATTGACTTTCCTGCTATACTGTTCCGGAAATTGCAACTTCTATAAATTCCCTATCGTAGAGGATTTGGCGAAAGTTCTTAAGACTTTTTTCAGGAGCGGATAGATAAGAAATGGGATTGTTTGCAAGAATAATGAGGGTGTTTCGGGCTAGTACCGGCGCCGCTTTGGACAAGATCGAGAACCCCGAGCTCGTTCTTCAACAGACGATCCGGGACATGCGCGACCGGGTGCCGGAGCTTAACAATTCCGTTGCCCAGGTTATGGCGACCGAGCGGCTCCTGATCAAGAACGCCGAAAACCTCGAAAGGCAGGTTGTCGATCTCGATTCGAAGATCAAGGCTTCCGTCAAGATGGGACGCGATGACATCGCGACCGCGTATATCGGACAGCTCCAACAAGCGCAGATGGACCTCGATCGGACGGGCGGACAGCTCGAACACGCTTCGCTCGCTTCGAAACAGGCCTTGAAGGCTCGTGACAACTACGTGTTGAATATGAAGAAGCGCACCGCTGAGGCGATGCAGCTGATCTCCTCCGCTAAGCAGGCTAAGCTGCAGGAGCAACTTGCTCAAACGATGGAGACTTTTAACATCGGCGACGATGCTTCGACGTTCAACGAGATGCGAGAGAAGATCGATCGTCGTGTAGCTGCTGCGGAAGCGAAGCTTCAGCTTGGTGCGGCATCGGTCGACAATCAGATGGCCGATATCGAGCGTGAGGCGATGGATATTCAACTCCAAGACAAGCTGCTCGAATACAAGCAGCAGATGGGATTGCTCGGTTCGGGATCGACCGCGTCGGGCAAGCAGATCGGCGCAGGTACTGCCGCCAGCAGCGACGACCCGATCATCGTAAATGAGACGAATGACTCGAACCGCTCCAATTAGTCCGTACCTCACACAGTTACCATCGAACGCGTCAAACTAGATCGGCATCTAGTAATTTATGGCAGACTTGGCGAAATACCAGCGGGACCTCCAACGATTTCAAACGAGCTACTTGAAGGAGGCCGTCAAGGAGCCTTATAACTTTTGGGGTCTGGCCGGATTCGCGGTCGCCGCTGCATATACTGCGAGTGTCTGGCCGCTTTTACTTGCCCTTATAGCTGAGTTTGTCTACATCATGGTTGTGCCGAATCTTCCGTACTACCGCCAACTCGTGCAGAAACGCGAACGGGCCCGCCTGGTATTGGCAGACAAGACGGCCCGGGAAAAGCTGATCAAGACGTTCACGCCAAGAGAGCGAGAGGCGGTGGAATATCTTCGCTGGCTTAAGGAAAAGATCCAGGACAATTACAAGAAGTTCACTGGCGCGGGTTCACTCCCCTCAAACCTCCGAACGCTCGACCAGCGGTGGGAAGACTTCGTTGATCTGCTTGATGTTTACCGCCGGCGAAAACAGCACCTCAAGTCGATAAACCGTCAGGCGGTTCACAATCAACTTTCGCAAGCTTACCGGGCTGCCGAGAATGCAGGCGCCGATGAAAAGACAAGACGTATCCAGCAGACCAACGTTGAGATCCTAAAGCGCCGCATTGCCTCGTTCGACGAGATCGAACGGAGCGTCAAACTGGTCGAGGGACAGCTTCAGTCCATCGAGAATTTCTTTAGCTATCTAAACGACGAGATCGTGACGATGTCGACCCCCGAAAAATTCTCGCTACTGGATTTCGAACAGCTATCCGATTCTATAGCGATGACAAAGCAGATGCTCGACGCGACAGCGGACGAGGTCGGAGCCTTAGACGCGTACAACCGTCAGATCGGAAATTACGAACTTCTTCCGGGGGCAAATTCTTAAACCGCAGTGCCGTCCTCTTTTCAAAGCGAAACTAACTTCTCCTCAAACATCGATCGATGACAGCTCGTGATTCCATTCGCGCATCCACGACATAGCACTGTGACTCTCGGCGAAAACCGAGTAGCGATTCCAATCAAAAAAACCACTCCGGTCCGGTGCGATCCTGAGATCCGCGCTCAATAGCCGTGCCACTTTTTCATCCGGAAAGAACTCAAAGTCGGCTTTTCCATAACGCTCCTGCCTCAGTCGGTGGATTATCCCCGTAAATGTACTGCGATAGGTTCCGATGAACGATACAGCCGTCGTACACAACAATTGGTTGAGTATCGTGAGAACGTTGAAGTCGGTGAATTCGAGTTCGCCATAGGCGTTTCGATATTCGTCAAAGACAAGCTCGTCGATGAAAATGTACCGATATCCCTCAAAGATATCCGCGAATACTTGCCGCTCCTGAAGCCCGTCGGTCGCAATCAAAAGCGGCAGACTATCGTCAGAGAATACGCGCCGGGCGAATTCTCTGAATCGCTCGACGTTGACCGCATACCCGTCGGTTTCATAGTGCTCGAAATAGTCGCCGAGCCGCAGATGGACCGCGTGATGGGGGCCGACATCGGAATCGATCCTCTCGGAGAGTTCCTCGATCGTTTTGAGATAACGGATCCTTACCGAATCGAGTAGCGCGCGTTTTTCGTCGCGACCCAGAAAATAAAAAGAACTCGGATTTGAAAGCTTGGTATGCGTCCACTCTATCAGGTCGTATTCGGCTAGATCTTCACGAGTCTGGGGAAGTCGCCCGATCCCGAACGAGTCCCAGACCATCGTTCCTTCGAATCGAGTCTTCATTTCGTTGGTCGTCGCGAAGTGGCTATAAAGCAGTTGGAATTCCGCCTTTTGAAACGTCTTGTCCGGGGTTGAAGAGAGATGCTCGCGATCGATTTCCGTTAGACGCCGATTAGGAATTTCGACAAGCTGCGAGACGATCGACCGCGGGCTCTCCAGAAGCAAGCGGAATTTATCTTTGAATTCAGGCTCGAGAGCGTAAGCAGGCGGCGTCGAACTAGGGATCTCGTAGTCAAAAAAGAAATCGCGGTCAAGAAAGTTAGACAGGGAGATACATGTCGTTAAAGACATGACGTGTGTATTAAAACCCTCTTCTCCGCGGGAAGCATTTTCGAAATATATCATCGCCCGGTGATTGTATCCGGCGGCAAAATGATCCTCAACCGTTAGGGTTCGAACCCTTCGATCTGAGGTCCGTCCGAGCTGCGTTTCGGCGCAGCAACCTGAGGTGGCGACTCAACCCCATTGACATCGCCGCCCGACGCGTCAGGTTGCGGCATCTTCAAATCGCTTATCTGGAGCGTGAGGTTGTTCGCGTTCGACGCATATGAGAGACCGACATCTCGGGTTATTTGCCCCGTGCGGATCAAGTTCTCGAGCACAGAATCAAACGACTGCATTCCATCTATCTCACCATCGTTCATGGCATCAGTGATTGAGCGACCTTCCTTCTCACCCTTTTCGATGTACTCACGCGTGCGCGAATTCGAGACGAGTATCTCAATGGCCGCGATTCGTCCGCCGCCTATCTTGGGCATGAGACGCTGCGAGACTATTCGGCGGAAGGACTGGGACAGGCGTGTCCGGATCGGAGCCTCTTCTATCTTTGGAAAAACTCCGATGATGCGATCAATAGTTTTTGCAGCGTCGATAGTATGAAGCGTGGAGAGCACCAGATGTCCCGTTTCGGCGGCTTCGAGAGCGACTTCAATCGTCTCACGATCGCGCATCTCGCCAACCAGAATCACTTTGGGCGCCTGTCGCAAGGCCGCACGCAATGCGAGTGCGAAGTCCGGGGTATCGGAGTGTAATTCGCGCTGATGGACGGTGCTCAGTTTGTGATCGTGGATGAATTCGATCGGATCCTCGATCGTCACAATATGATACTTCTTCGTGGCATTGATCAGATCGATTATCGCGGCTAGGGTTGTTGACTTACCCGACCCTGTAGGTCCTGTCACTAGAACGAGCCCGTTCTTGAGTTGGGCCACATTCATCACTGCGGGCGGCAAGTTCAGCTCCTGCCAATCGGGCGGCTTTGTCGGGATCACGCGCATCACGATGGCGTGTGTTCCGCGCTGACGAAATATATTTACACGAAATCGGCAAAGCCCAGGAACGCTGTAAGAGATGTCCGTTGATCCTTTTTTGTCGAGTGTTTCTAAACCCTGTTCGTTTCCCGCTAGCATGAGCTCGACCATCGCCTTGATCTGAGGCGGCTTGAGAATCTCGAGGCCGGGAATTGAAACGCTCTGCAGCTCGCCGGTCAACTCCACTTGCGGTGGTCGACCGGGCGAAAAGATCAGGTCGCTCACCTTACTGTCCGTGGCGAGCATTCGCTGGAGCACACTGTGAAATGATTGGATGCTGTCGTTGCCATGAGTTCCCGTGGAAGCGGATGATTGTTCGTGCATGTCGAATATTGAAAGTTAAATGTGAGAAAGCTGGGAAAGAGGAGGTCGACCAAAAGCGTCGGCACGACAAGCCTACTACGTTACCGCAATATAACGCAAAGATTTCGCACCCTTGCCCGTGCCAGCATTATGATTTAGAATCATCCATTTTAGACAGACGCCTGAAAACCACAAGGTCGGAATTGCACTGAATTTTATTTTTAAGGTAACAGCTATATGAAACGAGTTGGAATTTTAACGGGACGCGAAATGACGTTTCCGGAATCGATGATCAACAGCATAAATGAAAAAGGGAGCGGCGAAGTTATCGCTGACATGGTCACCGTCGGCGGCATCAAGCTCGATGAGACGAAAAAGTACGATGTCGTGATCGACCGTATCTCACATGAGGTCCCGTACTACCGGTCGATGCTCAAGCAAATGGCGCTTGAGGGGACATACATCATCAACAACCCTTTCTGGTGGTCGGCCGACGACAAGTTCTTCAACTTTGCGCTTGCCCATAAGATCGGCGTCGCCATCCCAAAGACGGTGTTGCTGCCGCAGCACGACTACATCAAGGACATCACGTCCGAGAGTCTGCGCAATCTTGAGTTTCCGATCGACTGGGAGGCAATTGTTAACTATGTCGGCTTCCCTGCCTTCCTGAAACCTCACGACGGCGGGGGATGGAAAAATGTATCCAAGATTCATTCTCTCGAAGAGTTGTGGAGTGAGTATAACCAGTCGGGCACTCTCTGCATGACGCTTCAAGAAGGGATCGAATATGATCAGTTCGTCCGTTGCTACTGCGTTGGCAAAGAAAACGTCCTCATCATGCCGTACGACCCGTCGAAGCCTTACCTCTCGGGTATGCAGTACGTAAACGTGGAAAATTATCTCACTCCGGAGCTTCACAAGCGGGTCGAACGGGATGTGATCACGATTTGCAAAGCGCTCGGCTACGACCTGAACACGGTTGAGTTCGCGATCAAAGACGGTGTTCCGTACGCGATCGACTTTATGAACCCGGCACCGGATGCGGAACTGGCATCGGTTGGCGAATCCAATCACAGGTGGATAGTCGATCACATGACCGATTTCATTCTGAAGAAATTGAAGGCGGGATTTGAGACGCCGGAATATCGCTGGTCGGCGATGCTAAATCCGCCGGAGCGAGCCACGAGTGGAACTGGGATTGGCGGTGACCGTATACCGAGAAAATCACCCAAACCCGCTCCCAAAAAAGCCGAATCCAAGAAAGCCGGCAAATAATCACCTTCTACTTTCTTCGTTGGCCCGCTAGGTTTCGATGATCCTGGCGGGTCTTCGTATCACTCGTCCGTCTCCATCAACTCAAACGGTATCCGCGGCGAAAGCATCCGCAGCATAAGCAGTGCTACGGTCCACACCGTCAGGCTTATACCCGACACAGCCCAACCGATGTTGGTGACCAGATCATCGCCGAAGATCAGGCCGATCAGGATTCCACCTAACCCGACGAGTACGACCCGGACCGATGTGCGTTTCGTCCGCTCCAGCGTCTCAAGCAGATTTACCCGGCTGATCTCAAGCTCCAAATACTCTTCGTCCTGGTTCAAATGTGAGAAATAGTCGACCTCAGTTCGCGACCATCGACGCAAAGCACCAGTTGCCGCGATCCGGTTGGCCGCCGCGAAATTATGGATCACGTGAGCCATTTTCCCTTCCCGAAGCGCGAGTTCAGCCATGCCCCGCAAGACGCGGAAGCTTTCTCCGAAAGCGTCTACGGCACGACGGAAAACGATCGCTGAACGCTTCCATTCGCCGATCTGGAAATAACATTCTCCGATCCGAGCAAGCAGGTCGCGGTCGTTCCCCGCGTGCCTCTCGGCAAGTCGCATCATCGCGAGGGCCCTGTGTTCGAGTTTCCGATTACTCTCCGAGCCGGCGACCGATCGGATACATTCCGCGAATTCGAATAAAAGGCGGGCATCTCGCGGACGCAGTACCGCGGCACGGCGAAAGGCCTCGAGGGCTTGGAGCAGGCGGCCCGAAACCCTCAATTCATTGGCCAGCGTCCGAAGGTAGTTGGCCTTGGCTACGGCCTCGTCCGACGACAGACTATCGTTGCGGCCATTTAAATTGATTTCGGTGAACGAGCCGTCCAGCACCTCGCTCGATGGGATCTCGGAGTCGATCGCTTTTTGGCGGATGTCCCGCTTTTCGATGAGATAGTCGCGTAAGTCGAGCGAAGTGTAATCGAGAACGTCTTCGGGAACCTTATGCAGAAGAGAGCGGATCACGTTCTTATATCCGCGATGGCCGGAGGAAAAAACGAACCGGGTCGTTTTTCCGCTGACGGTGGTCCGATAGGTGTAGTACACATTGCGATCGCGCTTTATACCCGGAAAGGCGACGGTCTCAACCTGTTCTATGTCCGAAACCTTCAGCCGGTCTCGAGTTCCGGTCAATCGCGCCCAAAGCCTCGGAAGCAGTCCGGTGCGGATGACTCGTCGGCCGTCGAAGACGATCCCGTCCGTGATCCAAAGAAGAGGAATCAACGTCCACAATCCCAAGGATACAATGGCACTATATTGCGGATAACCGAGGTACGCGATTAATGCCGCGAAGAAGGATGCTGAAAAAAGAAATGCCAGATAGCCGCCGGGCAGAGCACGAACGCGGGCGTGCCGCTTCGGTTCGTTAGGTTTCGCACCACTTGCTTGTTCTTCGGGCTCTTCCATTGGAATTAAAAGTACAAAACAGGTCGAGATATTTGCAACTTATAACTTAATAAAAACAGCCAATGACGCCAGCATTCTCAAAAGGGCTCGGCAGAATGCCTTTGCATTTCTACCGGGCCCCGTAAACCTAATGCCACTATTATTGGCCAAATGGCATTCCGCCCAGAGACGGGTCCGGAGCTGGCTCCTGGATCTCTTTCGCCTTTTCTGGATCGAGCTCCTTAAGCTTTTCCTTGGCGCTCTGTGCGGTGGGGGGCAACGAAACAGGTTTGCCATCCGCGTCCTTAACTTCACTAGCGGCCTTCACAAGGGTGAATAATATATCGACAGCTTCCTGCTTTTTACCTTGCTTCTCGAAAAGTTTGGCCAGCTCGAAATTTATTGTGTCCTTGGAAACTATCGGATCAGCGGATCCGGCCAACTCCTGATAGAGCGCGATCGCCTCATCGGCCCGGCCATCGGCGGTTCTGGTTTGGGCAAGAGCGAATTTCGAAAGCGCTCCAACTTCGTCACCTTCCTTTGCCAGTCCTTCAAGCTCTGCGATCGCCGCACCTCGGTCAAGGCTAAGTCGGTTCACGGCCACGAAGTATCTGGCCTTGTCTCCGACGTCGCCGCCATACTTCACCGACACTTCCTGAAACGAAGCAACTGCCGCTTCGGCTCGTTCCTTTTCCGTTTTGAACGTCTTCTCGGTCGAGCCGGCTGGCAAAGGGTCAGCGGAGACTCGAGTTTGAGAGGTCTCGATCGCCTTTCCTAATGCCGCCTGAGCCGCCTGACTCGATCGCCCGCTCCATGAGTAGATTATCCAGACCACGACGGCAAGCACCGCGAGGGCAGCTAGTCCGTAGAGAATATTGCGACCCTGGCCCTCAAGCTTCTTTCCGGCGTGCTCGATAGTTCCGCCGACGCGCTGCTGGAAGGGATCCTGGTACCTTGGTTT
Source organism: Pyrinomonadaceae bacterium (assembly GCA_046595575.1). Lineage (GTDB taxonomy): Bacteria > Acidobacteriota > Blastocatellia > Pyrinomonadales > Pyrinomonadaceae > OLB17. Next base: position 19,746 of record JBKJOR010000028.1, read on the forward strand.
GTCTTTCGGTTCGTTAGTCGCGACCGCTGTGGGTTCGAGACTCCTCTTTTTTCGTGCCATCGTACTTTAAAAAATGCAATTCTGAGATTGTCCGCCGTTGTATAATTCAGGGAAACGGCCCGTTTCCAAAAGAGTTAATTTAGCTTAAATAAGCATTGAGGGCAAATAAACGGTCGACTTG
>JBKJOR010000029.1:0-3357 GCA_046595575.1 Pyrinomonadaceae bacterium
TGAGCTTCGCTCAAAAATAAGAAATCGCGGGAGCCTCGAACCGCGAGCAGGTAATTTCTGGGTTGCGAACGACCGTAGAATCTATTCGTTTCAACTAGGTACAGATAATATCGTAGCGTCTGATAACGAAAAGCAGTCCATCGCATTCCTCTGCCCGCCAGCTTGCACCGTAAAGAATTTAACCGTGTATGAGTTTTCGCAGCGAGGGAAAGAATTGCAAGCTCTGTACCAGGTTGAATCCGCTGAATGGGAAGGTAGCCGAATAGTTTTCGTTGGCGATGCGCGTCGAACTGTCGTATCCGATAGGGGAATTCGAACCGAAAGTATTTCGGGAGGCTCACTTGACGAAGAGACAAACCCGTTCGCGGAGATGCGTAAGAAGCCGAGTCATCTGACTATCGCAGAGACGCGTTCACAAGAGGAGGGAAGCGAGTCACCGATTGAGCAGCGTAATTTCGCCGTTGCGTTGGAGAAGAAATATTTAACGATATTCTTGCCGTTTGTTATCGCACTTTTTACAGCTCCTTTTTCTCTGAGTTTGAGTCGGAAGGGGAAGGTAACTACTGTAGGATACGCCGTCGGACTGTGGTTACTTTTTATGGGTTTTACAAGCACGTTCGAACAAGCAGGCTTAAACGGATATATGGCCCCGTCAATTGCGATTTGGGCGCCCGCCTTCCTTTTCTCGATACTTGGCGTATTCTTACTCTCCCGTATAAGGACCTAAGCCTTTGAAATAATGGTGAAAAAACAGGCCTGAACGTAATACAATAGTTCTGCCCTTTCCCCTTCTCAATATCTCTATGTCCGAATCGAAATCACGTATTCTCTGTGTCGAGGATAACCGGGATTCCCGGGAGATGATCGCGACCCTTCTGAGGGGTGCAAATGACCACTATGTCGTGACTGCCGTTGAAACAGCCGCCGAAGCGCTTGCTCTTAACGGTACTAATACGTTCGATCTTTACATACTCGATATTTGGCTGCCGGGAATGGATGGTGTTGAGTTGTGCCGCCGCCTTCGAGAACGTGGAGTTCTGCAACCGATAATGTTTTTTTCGGCAATGGGTGTTCAGGCCAAAGATCGTGACTACGTTCTAGCGGCCGGAGCCAACGAGTTTTTGGTAAAATCGGTCGATCTCGATCGATTCACCGAGACGGTCGATCTCTTGCTTAACCCTGACAGTTACCCGCCAGGTTGAGCGCTAGAAAAAGAGCTCCATGCCTTATGGCGTAAACCCTTGTGCACGCACGCGGAAAAAGATCACCGAGACGGCGCTGGAGCCTTGATCTCGACATCGATATCTTTGTCGCCACCGCTTAAGAACCCTCCAGAGATCACGATGGCCGCGATGATCCCAACGATGACGATCAGCGCCAACGCCCATACCAGGTTACCGGGTCCACTGCTTCCTTCTTCAGCCATATTTTTCGTTGTCCTCCGAATGGTCGCGTTTCCTACTTGTCCGTTGAGCAACTAGGATGCCAAGTGCGATGTATTGATTCATGACGCCGCGAGGATAGTCTTCCGATCAAAAAACGCCCAGCGATCATCGCAGGGCGTTTTCTAATGTGGGGCTTGACGCTGCCAATTTATGTTCCCATCTCCCAGCTCGACATATACTCAAGCATTTCGGGGGTAAGTTCGTCAATCGAGATACCCATTGCCCGCAGTTTAAGGTGCGCGATCTCCTGATCCACTTCGCTCGGAAGAACATGAACGCCGCTTTCAAGTGAACCCTTATTTTTCACAAGAAATTCAGCTGACAGAGCCTGATTTGCGAACGACATGTCCATAACCGACGCAGGATGTCCCTCCGCCGCGGCGAGGTTGATAAGTCGACCTTCACCAAGCACGATAACGCTCTTTTTGTCGTTTTTGCTGCGATATTCTTCGACGAACGGTCGTCGTTTTACAGCAGGCTGCGACATTTCGCGAAGGGCTTCGAGATTAAGCTCGAGATCGAAGTGGCCGCTGTTGCAAACGATCGCTCCGTCCTTCATAGCTTCGAAGTGTTCCTTGTCAATGACGTGCCGATTACCAGTTACCGTTACAAAGAAATCACCGATTTTGCATGCTTCCTTCATCGGTAAGACACGGAATCCATCCATCACCGCCTCAATTGCCTTGATCGGGTCAATCTCGGTAACAATGACGTTGGAACCCATTCCACGGGCTCGCATCGCGACGCCCTTTCCACACCATCCGTATCCCACTACAACAAGATTCTTGCCGGCAAGTAGAATGTTTGTTGCTCGGATTACTCCATCGAGTGTTGACTGCCCGGTGCCGTAGCGGTTGTCGAAGAAATGTTTTGTCTGAGCGTCATTCACAGCGATGGAAGGGAAGTTGAGGACACCAGCCTTTTGCATCGCTTTTAGTCGCACAATACCCGTCGTTGTTTCTTCGGTCGTACCGATCAAATTGTGTGTGAGATCTTTCTTTTCTTTCAGCATCGTGGCCACGACATCCGAACCGTCATCGATGATCATATTCGGATTCGTATCAAGCGCCGCACGAACGTGGCTGACATAGGTCTCGATCGATTCGCCCTTGATCGCCATTACGGGAATACCCCAGTCGGCGACCAGCGACGCGGCCACGTCATCCTGCGTCGAGAGCGGATTTGAGGCGATCAACAATGCCTCTGCGCCGCCGGCCTGCAGGGTCCGCGCAAGGTTAGCTGTTTCGGTCGTGATGTGTGCACACGCGACAAGCTTCACGCCCTTCAAGGGTTTTTCAGCTTCGAAACGTTCACGAATAAGACGTAATACCGGCATTTCGCGGTCTGCCCATTCGATACGCTGTTTGCCCTCAGGCGCTAGATTGATGTCCTTTATATCGTATTGAATTGAAGGTTGTTCTGTAGCCATATTTTTAAAAGTTGGACAGGCGCTTGTGGGCCTGTCCGGGTTAGTTTGGATTCGTAGACTTATTTAACCAGCCGCTCCATTGCTCAGTGCGTTCAGCAGGGCATCCGCCTTATCGGTTTTCTCCCACGTAAATTCATCGTGAATGCGACCAAAGTGCCCAAAACGGGCTGTCTGCTTGAAGATCGGGCGGCGAAGATCCAGCATTTCGATGATGCCTTCAGGTGTTAATGCAAAGTGAGTTCGAACCGCCGCAGCAAGCTTGTCCTCATCTCCTTTACCTGTGCCGTGCGTATCTACCAGAACCGAGACCGGTTCGGCAACGCCAATGGCGTAGGCAAGTTGGACAGTGCATTTGTCGGCAAGGCCCGCAGCGACAATATTCTTAGCGATGTATCTCGCCATGTAAGCCGCCGAACGATCCACCTTTGTCGGGTCTTTTCCGGAAAAAGCACCGCCGCCATGTGGAGCATAACCGCCATAAGT
>JBKJOR010000074.1:0-3116 GCA_046595575.1 Pyrinomonadaceae bacterium
GCAATCGATGCAATACCGAGAGCTGCACTCCTGGCCGAGGCTGCGGACCGTGTCCGGCTGACAGCACAGGACAAAAAAACCCGCCGGGTCGCATACCCAGCGGGTCAAGGTAGAAACAGGAGGAATTAGAAAGACTGTGTGCCGATGACCTCGTAAAGCCGAGCGGCCAAGTTTTCTCACTCAGTAAAAAAGATGCCGGCACTTTTTAACAGGTTGCCCCCCGCAAGAAAAAAACCCTGCCCGACACCGGGCAGGGTTTTGTAATTGTCCTCGAGGTTTATCAGAAGTTCAGTTTTCCTGAGAACTGGATCCTTCTGGAAAAGCTGAGCACAGTGTTATTTATCTTTCCTCGATCCGAACTGGTAAAGAGGAAGGCTGCATCGGAGAGGCCATATGTCGGCGTGTTAGTCAGGTTCTTTGCATCCACACGCAGATCGAAGCTCCATCGTTCGGTAAACTTAAATTTCTTCGACAACGAAGCATCGGTCGTGAAAGCAATTGGCCCGATAAAGTAGTTGCGACCTGTGTTGCCTTGTTCACCCGGTGCCGGCTGGCTGATACCGGCCGATGCGATCTGTTCCTCTGTGATCCAGACCGGGATGCCATTGGCCTGGGCGAGTGTACCCAGGTTGCGTGGACAGTTGTTGCAGTTGACCGTCGCCTGAACGGCATTGCTGACCGTGTTACGTCCGGAATAGAAAGTATAGGGACGACCTGTTGCATAACTCACCAATCCCGATACCTGCCAACCACCGACGATCAAGTCGAGGGCTCGCGGCATATCTCCACCGAACATGCGTCCTCGACCGAACGGCAGTTCGTAGGTGTAGTAGCCCTGGACCGCATGCCGTCGGTCAAAATCAGACCATGCATAATTTAGCGATCGATCGCGCAGATCGAACGGCGTGCTCGATGCCGACTGAGCACTACCCCGATTTGCAACCGCAAAAGTCGGATCCCACGACCGAGTGTCTTTCGACATCGAGTAAGTGTAAGCCACCTGATAGCTCAACCCCTGAGCGAAACGTTTCCTGACGATAAACTCCAAGCCGTTATATCTCGAGAGATCATTCGTCTCAAGGACACTTAGCCCAGCAGTAAACTGCGGATTCTGTTGGAAGAAGAACGGATTGTTGAAATTCCCCGCACGACCGATCGTCTGGAGTCCGCCTGTCGTATGCTGAGAAACGGTTAGTGCGGCATTCGCCACGCTGCCGCCTGTGGCGCTCGCAGCGAGAGTTGTACGGATTGCCGCGTTGTTGTAGAACGTAGTGGTTCCGGCGTTATCAGCGGGATTACCTGTAAATAAGGCATTGATCAGCGGACTGAAATAGGTCGGACCCCGAAGCGGATCAAAGTCAGCCCTAACACGATTGAACGCATCAAGGAAGTTCTGCCCGTATGCCTGGGCGAATATATTCACTTGATTGGTATCGTAGCCGCCGAACAAGTGCACGCCGCGGCGTCCAATGTAATTGACCTCGAGCACATTTCCTGCCCACAGTTCCCGCTGTATACCAGCGAACCATTGATGGCTTTCAGGGAACTGGATATCTGGATCGACGGCGACAATGCTGTTTGTCGAGAATGCTGGGGTCTGTCTAAGCTGGGCCGGGGACTGGGTCGGTGTCAGGTTGGGAATTCCGTTTCGAATGAGTAGGTTCTGTGTGTCCAACCCCGCAGGATTGATTTGAACGGTATTTCCCGGAGCACTCTGATAGACGAAATTGGCGAATACCTGCGATGGAAATTTGTCGTATGAAAGGCGGTAATTCGCTCGGATCGATGTCTTACCGCTTTTAAATGGATCCCACGCCAAACCTATTGAGGGAGAAAAATTGTTGTAGTCGTTCTGATAAAGTGCTCCCTCTTCCCACCGCAGCGTATTTGTCGGTGGAGCGCCTGCCGTGAACGGCTGGGACGGCGTCAGGATCGGCAGATCGTTCGACTTCGGACTTAGCTTCACTTCCCAGCGAACTCCCAGGTCAACCGTGAGGTTTTGACGCACCCGCCACGTATCCTGGATGTAAAAATCGTACTCCGGGTAATAAGCGGTCCAATTCCACCGCGTTCCACCAGGGGCAAACGCGTCCGGATTTGAAGCGTTGACCACGAATCCCTGCCTGGCAGAGCCGATTCTTCCGATCAAATCGTTTACGGTACTTCGAAGGCGAGTCAGGTCGTTCGAGTTAATGCTATTAGCTCCCGAGACCGGTAGTCCCCATCCAGTGAAATTGCTGTTGGTCGCTGTAAAGAATACTTGCGGCTCTATTTGGCCCGCCGCTCCCGATCGATCATCAAATTGATTTCCGAATCGGAAGTTCACGCCGAACTTAAGCGTGTGCGGCGAGAGGTCGAACGTCATGTTATCGACAAACTGCCACGTCCTCGCGCTGCGGGCGTTATACGCGAAGTTTTGCCGAAAGTCTGTCGGATTGTTCAAAACGAATGGCACTGTCGGATCTGGCTCGGGCTGTTCGAAACTGAAGCTGAATTTGTTCAGGCCGACAATGAACTCATTCGCAAACTTCGCGCTCGGTGACCACCGATAATTCGCTGCAAAATTACTTGGCGAGCGGTACGTGTCGACCCAATTCGCGCCGCCCTGAACTCGCTGCAGGCCGCCATTTACGATGTCACCGAAAGTATTCTGTGAACCTTTTGCATAGCGGACGTAAAGCTGATTACTATCGTTGATTTTGAAATCGAAACGCGTAACCAGATCGTACTGCTTTTCCCTCTGCGGTGCGACGAACTTCAAGACCGCCGTGTTCAAACCGTCGCCGCCCGTAAAGTCGTTCGGCAGGCCTTGCGTCGCGAGAAGATTGATGATGGATGGATCCAGCGTGATAGGACGCCCTGTGCGAATATCGTATGTCTCAGTACAAAGCGTGGTCGCGGGCATGTCCGGCGTACAAGCTTGATACCTTGGAGAGCCGTCCGCGTTGACGGCCGCGCCGGATGGAGCCGTCGTGGCATTTACCTGAGCTCCGAAAGGCGCGTTTCGACCGCCGCGCACATAGCGATAAATGCCAGCTCGTGCAAGTCCCGTATATGCCGTCACGGTTTGCAGACGTGTCTCAGAGGCACGGAGCATCTGCAGGTTAACAAAGAAG
>JBKJOR010000115.1:0-3366 GCA_046595575.1 Pyrinomonadaceae bacterium
GTGCTTTTGAATTGCGGGATTCAGGCCTGCAACGTAACCTTCGTCTTCGAAACCAAAAGCGTGAAGCATTTCGTGAACTATACTTGCGGCAAGGTCGATTATCCGGTTCAAAGCTCAAATCGCCAGACGCTTTCGATTCACTTTTATTCCCGGAAGGTTTCCGAGTGCGGCGAATGCGATGTTCTCTGTGCGGAAAAAATCGCGGGCGACATTCTGAACATCACTCACCGTTACTGCAGCCACATTCGCAAGAGATTCTTCCAGTGTGATCTGCCGCCCGTGAAGCATTTCGGACTGGGCAAGCGATGCCGCACGCGCCGCCGAATCTTCAAGACTCAGCAGGACTGATGCGAGCGTCTGCTGCTTAGCAAGTTCGAGCTCGTCCGCCGTGACGCCGTTCTCAACCACCGCCCGCATTTCTTCGATGGTGATGTCTAACACCTCGAGCGTCTGTTCCGGCGACGTCGCGGCCGACACCATGAACATCCCGCAGTCGTTGAACATGATCGCGCTTGATCCGACGCTGTATGCGAGGCCGCGCTCTTCTCGCACCTTCTGCCAAAGGCGGCTGGACATCCCGCCGCCGAGAATGTCGGCCAGCAGATCAGCCTCGTAGCGTCGCTTGTCGCGACCGGATACGAATGGGGTCGCGATCAGCATATGTGCCTGCTCGAGATTGGGATTCTTTTTTACGACGATCGGAGCGGCCGGCCGCGGCGGCCGCGTTTTGAGTTGTGATCGTTTTCTCAACGCAGGGGCAGCGGAGGACACGGCGAGAGATTTACTCTGCGGTCTCCCCGAACCCTGAGTAAAAAACAAACGCGCAGATATTAGATCGACGATCTGCTCGTGCTTCACATTTCCGGCCGCTACGATAACAAGATTCCGCGGCCGAAACATTCGGCGGTGATATTTTTGCGTGATGTCGCGCCCGAACGAACGTACGGTCTTCGGCGTGCCTGCGATGTTCAGACCTAGTGGATGATCGGGGTAAAACGCCCGGCTAAAAATGTCGCCCAATCGGTCTTCCGGCGAATCGTCATTCATCTTTAACTCTTCGGCGATGACACGTTGTTCGCTTTCCAATTCCTTTTCGTCGAACCGCGGTTCGGTCAGCATGTCGGCGATCAGGCCGAACGCGGCGTCGAGTTGATCGTCGATGACCTTGATCGCAAATCCTGTTTCCTCATGCGTCGTGAAGGCTTCGAGCGATCCCCCGAGACGGTCCTGCTCGATCGCGATTTCGAGAGCCGATCGACGCTTCGTTCCTTTGAAGACGGCATGCTCGATGAAATGCGTAATGCCATTCAGCTCATCGGGTTCGTTCCGCGAGCCGGCACGCAGGAAAAATCCGAGAGTCACAGATCGCACTCCGGGCATTCGGTCGGTAAGAATGACCAGCCCGTTATCGAGCCGTGTTTCGTTGATATTTTCTTTCATGAGGAAGAAAAGAGGTTAGCATGCGGAGTGGCAGAAACACGAGCGGCAGGCCGCCGTGTGACGCGGAGTCCGAAGTTCAGATATTCAAGTTGCAGGTTGGCCAGCGCTTTTAACCGCAGATGACGCGGATAACACAGATAGGAATTGATCGTTGCTCATTCTGCGTCATCTGCGGTTAAAGCCGCTAAGTTTTTCGTCAAGACTACCCCTTCACGGGAGGAGGCTGGGGTTCGCGTTTGGCTGGCGATACATTCTTCGGATCCTGCCCATCGGAATTAGCGGTCTCACCATTCTGATTGATGCCGAGCTGCGACATCACCTCGGGGAACGAAAGGCCGAGAGCTTGAAGTTGTTGCAGCAGCGAAAAGATCAGCGTTGGCGTCGTCTGTGCAAAGCGGTGCAGCCCGCTGCCATCGCCGTTACCATTTCCGCCCTGATCGATCATTACGACCTTATCGATCTTTCCAAGCGGCTCGGCTACAGCTTGAAAGACCGGAGCCGATGCTTCGATGATCGCGGGCAGTTTCTCGAGGATCGTCTGTAAACGAGCGGCGTCATTGAACTCGCGCCATGCCGCGGCTTTCTCTTTGATCGCCGCTGCTTCGGCAAGTCCCTTTGCCTCGATAGACTTCGCTTCCGCCAGACCTCGAGCCTGAAGTTGTTCAGCTTCTGCGAGCCCGATCGCACGGATTTTCTCCGCCTCTGCTTTGCCTTCAGCCTCGACCGCGGCCGCACGCCCCTGACCTTCGCGTTGCAGCTTTTGAGACTCGGCTTCGGCCGTGGCGATCTGTGCTTGCTTACGTCCCTCGGCTTCGAGGATTGCTGCCTCCTGCAAACCTTGCGCGCGAAGAACAGCGGCGCGTCTATCGGCTTCGGCCTGCTTCACGACCGTGGCTTCGAGCTCTTTCTCTTTTCGCAGGACTTCCTGTTCCTGGACCGCGATCTGTTCCTGCGTGCGTACCTTTTCGACGCGGACCTCTTCGATCGTGACTTGCTGTTGCGCCCGCGCATCAGCAAGTGGACCGGCCTGGTTCGCCTTCGCGCGTTCGGATTCGATCTCCGCCTGCACCTGGGCTTTTTGAATTTCCGTTTCGCGGTTCGATTGGGCGATCAACGCCTCTGTTTCAAGCCTGACTTTTTCGCCTTCCTGCAGCGCGAGCGACGCTTTGATCTTCGAATCACGATTCGCTTCGGCCTGGCCGATCTCGGCGTCGCGTTTTACTTCGGCCGTTCGACGTTTGCCGAGTGCGTCGAGATAACCTTCCTCATCGGAGATCTCTTGAATGGTTAGGGCGTCGAGGCCGATACCCATTTTTTCGAGATCGCCGGCGGCTTCAGTCAAAAGCTTTTGGGCAAAGCTCTGTCGATCGTTGTTGATCTCTTCAACGGTTAGCGTACCGAGGATCGCGCGTAGATGGCCTTCGAGTGTCTGGAAAACAAGTTGGTGAAACACCTGCTGAGGCATGCCAAGAAAGCGTTCGGAAGCCGCCCGCAGACTCGAATCGTCACCCTTGATCTTTACGTTCGCAACCGCTTTCACGGAGACGGGCACGCCCTGAACGGTGTAGGCCCGCTGCGTCGCGAGCGGCACAGTGATGACGTTCAGATCGAGATACTCGACCTTTTCGAGGAACGGAAATACAAGCGTTGCACCGCCACGCACGAGACGATAACCGGCGACCGATCCGTCAGCGAGCTTCCGCTTACGCCCGGAAATCACCGCGGCCTGGTTGGGTGAAACCTTGATGTAGTTTCGGCTGATAAGCATCAGCGCGATGAGGGCCGCGATGATGATGATGACGGTGATGACGGGGACGAGAATGGACACTTCAAGCATGGGATTACCTCAGTCTGAATAAGTTACGGTTATTAACCGCCGATGACACAGATGACACAGATGACGCGGATTAAAGCAAATCCGCAAAA
>JBKJOR010000118.1:0-18852 GCA_046595575.1 Pyrinomonadaceae bacterium
CTTTCTTACCGGCTCGGAGTCGGCGAGCCGGCCTTGCGAGAGCCTTCCAAGATTTGTCTGCAAGTCGGGTGATAAGAAAGATCTCAACCTTCGCACCGGTCTCGGACACCCCAAGCAGCCGCGCCGGAAAAACTCGCGTGTTATTCAAAACGAGTACGTCGTTGGGATCGAGCAGAGCAGGAAAGCTAGCGAACTGGTCGTCGCGAAACTTACCCGTGGCGCGATTTACGACCAGCATGCGAGAGGCCTCGCGGCTCGCTGCGGGCCGCTGGGCGATAAGTTCGTCGGGAAGCGTGTAGTCGAAGTCGGAAAGCTGCATCAAACGACGTTGAACCTGATATCTATTTCCAATATAATTTTCACGTATCGCAGACTTAACCCCTGTTATACTGCTTGTTAGCTTAATTCGTCGTTCTATTCTGACTGTTTTTCCTGTTTAAGGCACGGCATGTGCTTGTGAAATTATCGGTGTTAAGAATTATTTTTTAAGACGAGAGGGGGAATATGACAAAAAGGAAACTTCTATCTAGTTCGTTGCTAATGATCGCACTTGCGGTCGGAGCGACGACAGCATTCGCGCAAGGCAGATATGCCAACGTTTACAACCGAGGGCAGGTCGACGGATTCGTGCGGCAGTTGGAGACCAGCAGCGACGCGTTTCGCGACGATTTTCGCCGTGCGGTGGATAACAGCAACTTGGGCGGCTCGACGAAACGGCAGCTAAATAGCTATGCGGAACAGTTCGAGAATGCCGTCGACCGCCTACGGTCACGATTCGATTCAGACGACTCATGGTGGGAAAGTCGGAATGAGGTGCAGGCGATGATCTCCAACTCGCAAAATCTCAACACGACGATGAACAGAGCTGCGTTCCGTCGCAATCTTGAACGGCAGTGGAATCGTCTGCGCAGCGACGTCAATAAACTCGCTGACACCTACGATCTGCCTGGCTTGAACGGCGGTGGTTGGGCAGGCGGCGGAGGCAATCCTGGCTATCCCGGCGGCGGCTATCCCGGAGGCGGCTATCCCGGCGGCGGTGGCAATGTCCCATCATGGGCTGCCGGAACTTTCTACGGTCGCGACCGGCAAACCGGTAGCGTGATCGCGCTAACGATCGCCCGCAACGGTTCGGTGAGTGTCTCGGTGGATGGAAATTCGCCATCGTATGCATCCTTGAACGGCACAACGTTGACCAACGGTCCTTATGTTTCCCGCGTTACGCGACGTAACAATGGTATCCGTACGACCGACATCAATGACCGGAACAATTTTATCGACTATTCCAGGAACCCCAACAACAGCGGTGGCGGCGGGTATCCCGGTAACGGTGGCGGGTATCCCGGTGGCGGTGGTGGTGGCCAGGGCAATGTACCCAACTGGGCCGTCGGTACGTTCTACGGTAACGACTCGTTATCGGGAAGCAACCTTTCACTGACCGTCTACCAGAATGGACAGGTATCGATCAGCATCGATGGAGGAACGCCGATCTTCGCTTCGATGAACGGCACCACGTTAACCAATGGTGCAGATGTATCGCGTATTACGCGGATCAGTAACGGAATTCGTACGACCGATGTAAACAACCGCAACAGATTTATCGACTACTACCGTCGTTAAATCGTCGCAATGAGCAAATAAAAAAGCAGCGTGTCTTTTCGGACACGCTGCTTTTGCTTTAGACGCTTTCGCGCCGTCTAGTTGTTAAGTACCTCAGTAAAATTATTTATCATAATATCACCCCCAGTGCTTTGTATGATGCCATGACCCGGAGAATAATTGCTAGTATTTTTTTCGGCGATGCTAAGAAAATTATGGTGCCGGAGGTCGGAATCGAACCGACATGTCGTTGCCAACGCCAGATTTTGAGTCTGGTGCGTATACCAATTTCGCCACTCCGGCTTGGAAGTTTCGATGATAAGGTGTGAAATTCCCCAGGTCAAGAAGTCCGGGAACGGGATATCCGACACCGCCTATCGATCTACAAATATCGCCGGTACGGGTTTCTCGCCGGCATCCCCAAACGGCCTGGCCGAGTATGCACCGTCTGAACTGCGGAGGTGATACCAAACTTTGGACCCCGGTCGGAACACTGCTATCTCCCTGCGACCGTCACCGTCGAAATCTGCCTGCATCGGCACGTCGCCGGTCAGACCGAAGTGCGTTGAGCTAAAGCCTGCCGATGAGCTAAGCAGGAACCAGACACCGCTCGACGGTCGAAATACAACTACATCGGAGCGTCCGTCGCCGTCGTAATCGCCACTGACAGGAATATCGGCGGACAATCCGAATCGGGAAATGTCGAACCCTCCATCTGAGCTCCGCGCGACGTACCACGTCCCGTTCGACGGTCGATAGACCGCGATGTCTGCCTTTCCATCTCCGTCGAAATCGTTGTTCACCGGCTTGTCTTCGGCGAGGCCGAACTGATAGGCGAGGACCTGATCGTCGGAGCTCCGCAGAATGTACCAGATACCGGTAGTCGGTCGATAAAGGGCTAAGTCAGCCTCGCCGTCTCCGTCATAATCGGAGGGCACGGGCAGGTCGATAGTCAAGCCGAACCTGACCACCGAAAACGCTCCGTCCGAACTTCGCAGGATGTACCACGAGCCTTCGCCCGGTCGGAAGATCGCGAGGTCAGTCTTGCCGTCGCCGTCGAGATCGGAGTTCGCCGCAACGTCACCGGATGTCCCCCAGTAAAATGACGACTCGATATTCGTCGAGCTTCTGATAACGCGATAGTCGGGTCGGCTCCCAGAATTCAAATCGACTACCGCCAAGTCGGTTTTTCCATCACCGTCGAAATCGAAGGGTGCCGATCTTGAATTTCTGCAGTCGCAGTAATAACCATCCGTCACTGTAAGGTCGTCGATGTACTGGCCTTCGCGAAACGATCCGATGTCCGTTCCGATCCGCCAGCGAAGTCTTACGTTCCGGCCAGCCGCCGATGCGGGAAGTTTCGCCCGAGTCGTTATAAACTCGGGAACCTGGTTGACGCCGCTTCGGCCTGACCATCCGAGGCGGCCAGCGAGCGGGTTTTGGCAGCACGCATCGATCGCTCCGTCGTAACCACCCGAAAGAAATGAACCGCCGGCCGCGAGGATGTCCTGCCAATCGTCGTCGTCGAGTTTTACCTCAAGCACCGATCCATCGTAGAGCCGATTTCGCAGGAACGTTGTTTCAAGCTCATACCAGTTTCGAAAACGGATCTCAGCGTTCGGTGAGCTGACGGCAAATTGCGGAGAGGTTACTTCGTTTACGCCCAGCTGATGCGGTGCGGGCGAAAACAGAGAATTCGGAACCGATTGATTTCGGGTCGAGGAGGTTCGCCAGAGTTGATGATTCGGACTCGACGTTGTAGTCCAACCTGCCGGAAGATCCGGAGACCTTACGTTGTCGAAATTTTGCTGCAGAGCGACGCGCTGAACTCCCGTCTGAAGCGGTACCGAAACATGCCCGATCGGCGAGCCGCCGTCGCGCAGTTCGAGATCGAGCGTTAACGCACTGCCGCAGGTCACACCAGACGCTATCGAGAAGGTGAAGGGCCGTGAAACGGGCGGGCCGTTTGGAGCCATGGAGCCATACGACCGTGCGGTGCCCGGAGTGATGATGCCGTCTGATGGAAGGAGCGTCGCAGTAAGATCAGCAGCAGACAGCACGCCGGTATTGCGCAACGCGATCTCGAGCGTCACGGTTTCGCCGGGTTCGGGCGCGCCGTTAATAGAACAGCTTTCGCTCGTTAGCTGGGTCGCGGTTCTTTCGATGACCGGCACCGGCTGGAGCGCGAAGTTGCGGGCAACGGTCTCTCCATTAGCGACTGTAACGGAGATAGTCTGCGAGAAATAACCCCTCGCCGAAACCGTGACCTGATATGTGCCCGGCAAGACCGACAGTTGCCCATAGCCGCCCGCCGAGCCGGACGCACGCGTGTACGAACCGGCCCGTACCACAGCACCCGATACGGGCGCGGAAGTAACGGCATTTGTGATCGTGCCCGTGATCGAACCTCGCGGTGCATCGGTGCACTCAGCGAACTTGAACGACCCGATCCGGGTCAGCCAGCCGAAGTCACTGAACTCCTCGCTCTCGAAACTGTAGTAGGCATTCGTCATCCAGAACGTGCAGTCGTCGACCGGATCGACGTTCATCCCGCTATACTCGCCCCACCGCCAGCCGAACGCCTTCTGCACACCGGTTCCCCCGATAAGCGGAACCTCTCCCTTAAACGATCCCGGAGGGTCCGTCGCTAACTTCCCGGTGTAATAGATCGAAGGCCTCTTGTCCGCGCTCGCGATGTTGTATTGGACCGCAAGATTTCCCTGGTGGTCCTGCGCGGCGCTTGCGATCCAGCGCGAGATGCTCGGATCACCGATCGTCGACTGCTCCGCGACCGTATACGACCCGCCGCTCCTTCGAAGCTCATAGACGCGCACACCTGCCTGATAGTCGCTCGACACCGGCGTCGTTCGGACCGTCTGATTAAAGACTAGCGATTCGTGCGTGCCGAAGTTCCGGTAAGCGAGGCGATAGTTCAGACGGTCGCTCTGCGAATCGAGTTTCTCGCCCGGCACCGGCTGCGAGATATCGGCGCGGCCGTCCGGACTGGTCGGGTCGAATGCGGCAACCGCTATCGGACTCTCCGGACGCTCGGTAAATGTCGAGCTGAACGGATCGTCAAATTCCGCGTGAAAATCGTAAAGCCGGATCGCGTCCTGTGCATCGCCATACTCGCTTGCGGTGTAGCTCGCGAAGACGTTGGGAGCTCCGGCCGTCGGTGTGCGGAGCCCGTCGAGGTCTGATGGCAGCAGCCCTTTCCGGCGCGGGCCGACCGGCACCTGCAGGTTAAAATAAACGTAGCTCGCCGAAGGATCGCCGGCGAGTAGCTTTTCCCGATCGAATGCGAACGCTCCCGCTCCCACGTAGTCGGCGCCGAGAAACTCGTCGGTCGACATGTAGTATGCGTCGGGCCAAACGCCGAACTTCGGAAAGTCGTTCAGCTTTACGTTCGGCATAACAAACTCGTACGCATAGTACTGCCCGAGCGGATCGCCGGTCTTCGATATCGCGACCATCTGCCTGAACGGCGGAAATGCTGTACAGGTCTGACTCACGAGCCAGCGATCGGCGAGTGGATCGTATTGGACGATCGCGAGCCCGTCGTTACGTGTCGAGCAGACGGTCGCGAGCGGTGAAAAGAGGCTGCTTATCTTCAGCGGCGGCGACATCGGCTGGCCCGTCTTGTCGTAAACGCGCATCAGCGAGTTGACGATCTGCAGATAATGATCCGGCCCGACATCGCCGTTCATGTCCGCCGGAAGGAAGAGAAGCTGGTAGATCAGTCCGTTGTCGAGATTCTCGAGACCCGGGAAGGAAAGAGACGGTGCCGGCATTGGCGACGATCCAAACCGTGCGATCGAACCATCGGCATCACGTGATTCAGCAGTGACATTAACTTTGCCTGCCGACTCAGCGCCGATCTGACGAACCCCGAGTTCGCGAGGAACGTTTCCAGACCTTGCCGAAGCGATGTCACGAAGCTCGGGCGAAACCGCAAAGGCCGTCGCTCGAGAAACAACCGCCCGCCCGGCGCGCGGCGCCTGTCCCTCAGATCTCGTCGTAACCGTCGAACTCGACAACAAGTAAAAAATCGCGGGTGTGAGAATAAGGGCGAGCAGCAGGTACTTCTTCATTGCTATTAAATTTCGACGCTATTTCGGGTCGCCAGTCTTAGGCTCCTCCCCTCAATTTCAGGCCGCCAGTCTTGGGCTTCGCCCCTCGGTGTGCGGAAAAGCTCTGCTTTTCCGGTCGTCTTTATTAACCTTGCGGCTCCGCCGCCCGAATCAAGGCGCACTGAAATAATAATCCGAACACCCGAGGGTAACAACCCAAAACCGTCTAACGCCCGGCAAAC
This sequence comes from Pyrinomonadaceae bacterium, assembly GCA_046595575.1. Lineage (GTDB taxonomy): Bacteria > Acidobacteriota > Blastocatellia > Pyrinomonadales > Pyrinomonadaceae > OLB17. The sequence continues at coordinate 5,909 of JBKJOR010000118.1, forward strand.
ACCTTACCGCAAGGACCGAAGTTCGGATCACAAGACAGGCCCGCCGCAGCTCGAAGACTGGGGAAAAAACTTGACCTCGAATGCCGACTCGACATAACTTTTCTCATCCGATCTTTCGCACCATTTTTTTGTTTTTGATCTACTGACGGTTAACAGGCAGACGATCTCGGAGGCACTCGCCTTGACCTAGTCTCCGGCGGATAGTCACTTGTTTGGGGATGAGGATCATGTTCGCTCTTATTTGCAGAAGACGGGTATGAAGCGCGAACGGGTTTTTCAAAATTAGACTGGAATCAAACAGGACTCAGGATCACGATCTCGATGCGTCGCTTGGCTTCATCGAGGAACGCTTCTAATTGCTGCGCCACTCGTTCTTCGGTCAGTGCCTCGACGATCTCGGTTCTCTTGCTCGGCAAGGTCGGAACTATCACACCGGCATTCCGCCGCCGAAACTCAGGCAGATAGACATCGCGGTAGTAACGGGTTTCGTCCTCCGCGGTGATGACGATGAAGGAGCGAAATCGGAAGCTGAGATATTTGTCTATAGCGATACGCTGGGCGATTATCTGTTCGAAATTAGGATCACTCACCGACTTAAATCCAACCAGGTTCAGCCGCCGCTCAAACTCGATGGGAGTCGGAAAGTAGGACACGATCTCGTTGATCTTTGCGCTTATCTCGGCCTTGGTGGCCGGTTCGCGCGGAAGCCGTTCCGCTTCCAACGCAAACAATCTTTGATCGATCAAAAGGCGCAGGGCACGGTTAAGATCTTCAGACGATGGAGGATTTATCTGGACTCCAGGCTGTAAAGCAAGCTGCCACCTTAAGTCGGAAAGTGTGATCAACTCTGTTCGCGAACCATCGCTAACTGTTGCGACCGTCTTATCGACGATTTGCTGTGCTGATAAAACAACCCCGCACGCCGCAAGCAGTATGAGTCCCGCAACTATCCTTCCGAGTGCATCTGAAAACGAGCTAAACATAGACAGTAATTAGATTTTTACGCGAAACAGCTGCTAGGTCAACTTTTAAGCCTGACGGCTAAACAAATTGACAAAATGTTTAAAAAGTTTTTTAATCTAGTGGGACGTTTCTTTGAAACTTGCCGTCCGTCTTAGCTCACCGCAACTCAGTCTGTGATCCTCCACCTTTCCACCGGTTAACACAAATGTCAGTTCCTTCCGCGGTAAAAAAGCAGCCCAGGCTCCCTTCGCACCTTGGCAGCATCCCCGATGCGTCCGCCGAACTTCGGTTTATTTCGGATCTCGGGCGAAGCCTCCTATTTACCGTGCACCCGAAGAAAGTCGCCAGCCGGGTGGCGGGTGCGGTTCAGCAGGCCATGAATGCGGAAGTATGCGCTTTCATTGCCGAGCTGGAAAACATTGGCATCGTTAGCTGTGCCTTCGACAGGCGCGGTGAACTCGACAACAATTTTCTCGATCGCGCAAAGTTCGAAAAGTGGCTCCAGTTTCTCCCGCCTCAGATCGGCCACAGCCAGGAACTCGGAGCGGAATTCCTCATAAGCGACACGGCATACGGCGTCGTGTACGTCTCGCCGGTTCACATTAACGGACAGATCAGGGGCGCCCTGGTCGTAGCATTTTCCAGCAAAGACGATCTCGACGATTCGAAAATAAAAGTTATCGAAGCCGCGACGCAGATGGCGGCGATGAGTATTAACCTTTCCGCCCATTACGAAGCCGCGATCAACAGCTCTATCAACCGTGCGCGGGAGGAACATCGCCGGTTTACCGAGGCTGTTCTCGATGCTCTGCCTGTCTCTCTATACGTAGTTGATCGCGACTATCGGATCGTCACATGGAATCGTCATCGCGAGATCGGCATGCAGGGTATACCTCGAGATGCCGCACTCGGGAGAAATGTTTTCAACGTCCTGGCCCGCTACCCCGAAGGTCGCGTGCGTGAAGAGTTCGAGCGGGCTTTCCGCACGGGTCGTATCGAACGGATCGAGCAGCAAACTGCCAGCGAAGACGGGTCGACCAAACATTGGATGGTAAGCAAGATCCCGATGCGTGACGCGGAAACCGATGAGGTCAGTCACGTCATCACGGTCGGCGAAGACATAACCGTCCGGGTAGAAGCGATCCACGCTGTCGGACGGGCCGAAAAACTTGCTGCGGTCGGACGACTTGCGGCGGGAGTTGTGCATGAGATCAACAATCCGCTCGCGACGATCTCTGCATGTGCCGAGGCGCTTGAACAAAGGGTCGACGAAGGGGCGTTCGATGGATCGGATGCGCTTGAAGATCTGCACGAGTATCTCGGATTGATAAAGAGCGAAGCGTTTCGCTGCAAATCGATCACGACCGGCCTGCTCGACTTTAGCCGCCTTCGTACCGGTGATCGACATCCGCTCGACATTGCCGAGATACTTCGTTCCTCCGCAAATCTCGTCTCGCATCAGAAGAGAGGCAATTCGGTAAAGATCCATATCGACGTCAGCGACGACCTTCCGATGATCAACGCCGACGGCGGCCAGCTCCAGCAAGCGGTCATCGCACTCGCGACCAACGCCATCGATGCAATGCCGGACGGCGGCGATCTAACCTTTCGAGCGTTTGCCGAGCCCCGCCGCGTCGCGATAGAGATCGAGGACACAGGCGTTGGTATTCCTACCGAGGATCTATCGAAGGTCTTCGAACCATTCTTCACCACAAAGGAGGTCGGAATGGGAACGGGCCTCGGCCTAGCGGTCTGCTACGGAATTATCACCGACCACGGTGGGCGGGTCAGCGTCCGTTCAAGCGTCGGAAAGGGCACGACATTTACGATCTTCCTTCCGATAACGGACAAGCCGGAATAGTTCCCGGCCCTAACAAATATGGCTAAAATATTAGTGGTCGACGACGAAAAGAATCTCCGACTCGTCGTTCAAAAAGAAATGGCCCGGCAGGGGCACGAGGTGGAGACGGCGGCCGACGGTGAGGCTGCGTGGGAAATTCTCGAGACTCGGGATTTTGACGTACTTCTCTGCGACATAAACATGCCGCGTCTGGATGGTATGGGGCTGCTTCGTCGCGTATGCGAGAAAAGCGCGAATCCGCCCGAGACGATCATGCTCACCGGACAGGGTACGGTCGAAACCGCCATCGAATCAATGAAGCTCGGTGCGTACGACTATCTCACCAAGCCCTACAGGATCTCGGAACTATCGGCGCTGGTCGATCAGGCGGCCGAAAAACACCAACTCAAGGTAGACAATACCCGTCTCCGGGCGCAGATCGCGCGTGCAAACCACAACATGCCGGAGATCATTGCTGAGTCTCCGCAGATGAAAGAAGTACTCAGGCTCGTACGCCGCGTGGCTCCGGCCGATACATCGGTGCTGATCACAGGCGAATCGGGAACCGGAAAAGAGTTGGTTGCCCAAGCCATCCACCGTCTGAGTCCGCGGAGCGGCAACGCTTTTATCGATCTGAACTGCGCGGCGCTTCAGGACACACTGCTTGAGTCGGAACTTTTCGGTCACGAGGCGGGCGCATTCTCCGGTGCTCGAACACGAAAGCTCGGGCTGTTTGAACTTGCGGATGGCGGAACGCTTTTCCTCGACGAAATAATGGAGATGCCGTCACAGCTGCAGTCAAAGCTGCTGCGGGCGCTTGAGACACGTTCGTTTTTCCGGGTCGGCGGAGTGAAAAAAGTGGAGGTCGATGTCCGGCTAGTAGCCGCGACAAATCGCGACCCGAAAACCGCCATAGCTGAAGGGGTATTTCGAGCGGATCTAATGTACCGGATCAACAGCTTCGAGATCACTATCCCGCCGCTTCGCGAACGTCGCGAAGATGTCGTCCCACTCGCCCGACATATCCTCGCGATCGTCGGTGGTGTGACTCCGCCGGAATTGACTCCGCCCGTTATCGAGGCTCTCAGTGCGTACTCGTGGACCGGCAACGTAAGACAGCTTCGCAATTGCCTTGAGCGTGCCGCGCTTCTTGCAGACAATGGCCGGGTAACAGTTAGGGAGCTGCCACCGGAGATTGTGTACCGGTCCGAAAAGGCGAACGTCTCGGTGAGCTATTCGGCTAATGGAAATGGCGGCGTTGCGTCGTTTCATAACGTCGCACCGACGAACCTCCGCGACGTTGAACGTCAACAGATCTTAACCGCACTTGAAAAGACCGGCTGGCATCGCGGCAAAACTGCCGAGCTGCTTGGAATCTCACCGTCGACTCTTTATCGGCGTCTCCGTGAATACGATCTAGAAGCGAGATAATAAAATGACGAACTCGATATCACCCAGACGAATCCTTCTCGCGACACTCTTCGTTGCAGCAACCGTGATCGGTGCCGCGGCCCAGCTTAAAACCGGCGGAGAGGTTCTTGACGTCGTCGATGGCAAGACTGTGATCGTATCGGTTCCCGCGGGTCGGATCACGGTCGAACTGCAGTATATCGACGCGCCTGAAGCAGGCCAGTCCCTTCATAATGTCGTTAAGGAGCACCTACGCACACTGCTCGTCGGAAAATCCGTTGAGCTTCAGACTACAGGGTTCACCCGTGGAAAGGCGACTGGAAAACTGATCCTCAATGGCGTAGACGTCAGCCGACAACTGATTCGCAACGGAGCAGCGTGGCATTTGCCGATCGAGATGTCAGGTCAAAGTCGAGATGACTTCGGCACGTATGCTGAGTCGGAACTACTCGCCCGGCAGGAGAAACGAGGTGTTTGGTCGGTGGCGAATTTGGAGCCGGCCTGGCAGTTCCGTGCGAACGTAAAGCCGCAAAGAGTGACCACACAGCCGGCTCGAGATAATTCGAACGTTAAGGTTTCGGCGGCCGTGCGAAAGGGTTACTGGTCCGATGAAAATCCATGGCTGAAGAATCCGGGCGGGATGACCCACGGGTTCAACACGGCAACCCAGACCGGATTTTTAGGAACGCCAATGCTTGGGGTAAAGGAAACTGAGGATCGGGCACCCGGGGATACGACCGCGATGGATCTGACCTACAACTACACTGAAAACGGTAGGAAAGGTCGGACCGGGCACTTTGTGGTGACAATAGTCTCACTGACCGACAACTATCGATTTCTTCGCTCAAACACCCTGACGGTATTAGTCGATGGAAAAAAATTCGTTGTTGGAAAACCGAAGCGAGAAACTGAGAAATCCGCGTTCAAGCTCGCCGAAAAGCTCACGTACCGTGTCGACGTCGCGACAGTCGAAAAGATCGCTCGTGGCGGCAACGTCGTGCTGAAGATCGGGGCTTACGCAATCACGCCCAGGCCGGGACTGCAGATGCTTCTGTACAACATATTGCAGGCTGCCAAATAGACAAAAGTCCCATATTCGTCACGCAGAAATCGGGGAAGTTAAGTTACTTGGACTTGCGTGCCTGAGGTTCAGGATCGACGACGAAAAGATATCGCTGTTCCGACAACGGCATCAGCTTTGACGTGACAGCGAGCTGATGCGCTTCCAGACCGGCTCGGAGATTATTACCGCCAAACAACAATAGCCCTTTCTTATCGGCCCACTTTAGCAATCGAGGGAGTTTCTGTTCGAATTTGTCGAGTGCACGGCAACAAACGTGCGAGACATTTGTTGGGTCGACCTCTTCGAACTGAAGGTTACTGACTTTTGCACGTCGGGCAATTCCCAAATGTTTGACTGCCTCCGCCAGAAACTTTGTCTTCTTTTCTTTCGACTCGATCAATAATCCGTACAGATCTTTCCGCACGATCAGACCCGGGATCGAAGGCAGGCCGGCGCCCGCGCCGACATCTGCGAACCGCGAGTCGGGAGGGATAAACTCAAGCATCGTCAAGGACTCGAGGATGTGACGCGTAGCAAACTCCGTCGCCGAACAAGGTCCGACAAGGTGAAGAAGCGGATTGTGAAGTTGAACGAGGTCGTAGTAGTCCGCGAGGCGAGAAATGGCATCGCCGGGCAAGGATAAGTTGAAAGCATTCTGACGTGACTTGATCGCCTTGATGAACTCTTCACGCATCAGGGAAGTTTTACGCAAAGGGAAGAGGAACGCAAAGGAAGTACAAAAGCTGATCTTTACTGTGGATGACCTTTCTAAGCGAAAAAGCCCTTCCTTTCGGTTGGGCCTTTGAAATATGGTGCGGACGAGAAGAATCGAACTTCCACTGCCTCGCGGCAACAGGCTTCTGAGACCTGCGCGTCTACCAGTTCCGCCACGTCCGCACGCTGAGCGAATTACGAGAATACTAATTCGGGCAGAGAAGTTCAAGATGGTCCCTGAGTTCGGGCCGGGTTCTGGCAACTGAGGGCGGAACTAAAAACTCTTTTTGATATCATTGTTTCCAGTGTCGAATTTAGCTACGAATCTGTCCGGGGTGCGAACGAGGATCGAGCAAGCCGCGTTACGCGTCGGGCGGAACGCGAGCGACATAAAACTCGTTGCCGTGAGCAAGAATCATCCGGTGCCCCTGCTAAAAGAGGCGATGGACACGGGCGTCGAGATTTTTGGGGAGAACAAGGTGCAGGAAGCCGAGTCTAAGATCGAGGCTATCGGTCGCGGTTCGGTCGAGTGGCATCTGATAGGTCACTTGCAATCGAACAAGGCGCGCAAAGCTGTGCAGTTATTCGACGTTATTCATTCGGTCGACTCGCTCGATATTGCCAGGCGGCTCGAACGGATCTGCGACGAAGATGGTCGCGATCGACTTCCGGTTTTTGTACAGGTCGATATCGCGGGCGAGGAAACGAAATCGGGAATTCCCGAAGCCGAGCTCGACGTGCTGGTCGACTATCTCATCAGTTGCAGTCATCTTGAATTTAAAGGTCTGATGATCCTCCCGCCGTATTTTGAGAACAGCAACGACGTGAGGCCGCATTTTAGAAAGCTCCGTGAGATCCGCGACAGTCTCGCGGATCGAAATGCTTTCGCAAATGGCAGAGGCGATCTTTCAATGGGAATGAGTCATGATTTTGAGACGGCGATCGAGGAGGGTGCGACCATTGTGCGTGTCGGCACCGCGATCTTTGGGGAAAGAATGCGTTTCGAATAGATGATAGATTTTAGATCGTAGATCATAGATTCGGATCTTTGTGAGTTTCTGGTTTTATGCTTTCATCAACTGTTTACCCGATCGTCTGGCTGATCCTGTGGGGCGTGTTTCTGGTGTTCCTGGCCGTTATCGTTCTGCGGCTTATATTCAATTACGCCGATCCGAATCCATTTGGGAAAGTCGGGCGTTTCGGATTTAAGATCAGAAAAGCGACCGAACGTTTTGTCTATCCCGCGGCCCGATTTCTGGCGAACTTCCGTGTCGACACTCGGCTTGCGCCGCTGGTGACCATGTTCGTCGCTCTGGTGGTGACCTATTTTGCGAGCCAGATCATCGGTAACACTTTTTTTGTGATCGACGGGCTGACGGCAGGGGTCGTTAGCGGAAATCCGAAGATGTTCATCGGATTCGTGCTCTACGGACTGCTCAGCGTACTGATACTTTTCATCTTCATTCGCTTTCTCGCACAGTGGTTCGTTTTTGCGTCGAACACGTTTCTAGCGTTCGTAATGAAAGTCACGAATCCTATTATGCTGCCGGTTCAGAGACTCATCCCTCCGATTGGCATGTTCGATCTTTCGGCGATGGTGGTACTGATCGTGATCAGCCTGCTGCAGTCGGTCGTAATAAATATTTTCGTTCGGTCTTGATCCAGGTTTTTTCGTGTGTTGTTTGTGTGTCAGGGTCGTTCGAATGTTTCGTGTTTTCGTGGTTAAATTTAAAAAAAGAGAACGACGAATCACACTAAACAGACCACGAACAAGGGTGGCCTCAATCAACGGCGAAACATCTAGGACCAAACTGCAGCGAACAGCCGGCGTAACGGCTGAACAAATCCGAAACGCACCCGACGAGACTTGTCACCCGTAATAACACGGCGACGCCACAACAAAATCGCACCGAGCGTCGTGAGAGCGATAGCTAACGCGCCCTCGAAACCGAGTAATGCTGTCGCTGTACTTCCAAGCTGCTCGCGAATCTCAATTGTCTGCCGGAAACTGATCCCGATCCCAAGCAGGAGCATCCCAAACACCGTCAATGTAGCAAAGAGTCGATTCATATATTGCCTCGATGTTATTTGAACCCCTTCTGTTTACATTGCCATCAATTCAGCCTGAACTTTGTATGAATGCATCGGCTTTGAGCGGAAAATTTCGCGTGCTATATTTTCCTTTCGACGAAAGGCAGAGACCCGAGCAGTAGCGAGGGTGCCCGCACCAGGCCGCAGGGATACAGCGGCCGTATTTCCGACTACTATCACGAGGTTTCAACATGTCAGGACATTCCAAGTGGCACACGATCAAGCATAAGAAAGGCGCTCTCGATGCTAAGCGGGGCAAGATCTTCACAAAGATGATCAAGGAGATCACCGTCGCAACCCGCACCGGCGCTAGCGGCGATGTCGACTCGAACGCGCGTTTACGAAAGGCCGTTACCGACGCAAAAGCGCAGAACATGCCCAACGACACGATTGACCGAGCGATCAAGCGTGGCATGGGAGAAGGCGAGGGTTCGAACTACGACGAGGTTACGTACGAGGGCTACGGTCCGAACGGCGTCGCAGTGATGGTGGAAGCGATGACCGACAATCGCAATCGAACGGTAGCTGAGATACGCCATATCTTTTCGAAGAATGGCGGCAACATGGGCGAGTCCGGCTCAGTCGGCTGGATGTTCGACAAGAAGGGATACATCGTCGTCGACAAAGCCGCGAAGAGCGAGGACGAACTTTTCGAGATCGTCAGCGAAGCTGGTGCCGATGATATGCAAGATGAGGGTGAAGTCTTTGAGATCTATACCTCTCCCGATAATTTCGAAGCCGTCAGCGATGCCGTCACCAAAGCCGGAATCGAACCGCAGGCAGCGGAAGTGTCGATGATCCCGCAGACTTACGTCGCGCTCACCGGTGCTGATGCCAAGACTATGTTGAAACTCTACGAGGCGCTTGAAGACAACGACGACGTTCAGAAGGTCTACGCGAATTTTGATATTGATGAGAGTGAGATGTAGTGATCTAAAGATCTAAAGGTTGCGGCTCGTTCTCATTCAGAAACCTTTTTCCAAGCGGCCGCTTTTTTGTAACCAGATCGTTAAAGCGAGTCCTTATCTAAGGCTTTGGGACCTCAAGGTCCCGGCAAATCTTCCTCACCAGGAATTCGTTTATCTCGCGGTGTCTTGGAATCGCGGTCGCCTTCTGTTTTGAACGATTCACGTAAACAGTATGGTTTCCACCCTCGCGAAGCTTCTCGCAATCGTGACGCTCGAGGTGTCGGATCAGATCGCGCAGTTTCATGCCGCACTAAGGAGTAACGGCTCGCGTATGACGTCTTCGCCATTCAGCGATTCCTCGGCAAGTTGACGGTTCGCCGCTAAGACAAGCTCAACTGCCTCTTGCAAATTCTCGCGTGTTTCTTCTAACGTTTCGCCCTGAGTGTTCGCACCGGGCAGTTCTTCGACATAGCCCACATAACCTTCCGGAACCTTTTTGAATACGGCCGTAAGCGAAATAGTCATAATAAAACTCCGACGCAATCCTACCACGAACGACAGAACTCTATTCGACCAACTGTCCAAAACCGATCCTGTGTCCATCCGGCGTCACGACGCTGAACTCACGGATTCCCCACGGCTTGTTTCCGATCGGCGAGGTGATCTTCGCACCACGATCGATGAACTCTTCATACACTTCGTCGACATTTTCAGTCAGCACGTGCGCATACCAGGAATGATTGCCGGTCGCCTCGGCCGTCATTTCGTCGGAGCATTCGCCGAGCATTACCTTAAAGTCGCCGAACGAGAGAAACTCCCATCCGGGCGCCGTAAAATCGCGCTCGAAGCCTAGCTTGTCGATATAGTAGTCTGCCTCGATCCGCAGATTCTTGACGGCGAGAACGTGCCGCGTGTGGACGATCCTTCGTTCAGTTTCCATATTAGAGATAGATTAGCAGCCAGTGTTTATTTTCTTGGATTGTAATTCCCGTACCAGCAGCAGAACTGATACAAAAGTAGCTGTCCGCCGATCCACCGTCGAAGCACGTCTGTGTAATCTACGTTTTGGACAGGCGGCCCGCGTAAAGCTTCTTGTCGAGAACGTATGAGAACGCGAGCAGGATCAGAGAAACAAGGGCGGGTGCGAACTCGCCGTCGCGAGCGTTGATATGCGCTGAGAACGCCAGCACGAAGTTAAAGAAGAATCCCGCGTATGCCCATTCCTTCAAACCTTGCGACTTCTTTGTTAGGATCGCGATGATCCCGAGGAGCTTGGCGACGGCGAGCGGATAGATGATATACGTTGGGAAGCCAAGCTTATTAAAAACGTCTACGATCAGGTCGTGATTGAAGACATAGTTAAAGGCTGCGAAGAGCATCAGCGCCGTCAGCGGCACCGTTACCAGCCAGTACACGATTCTCATCCACTTCATTTATTCTCCGGCGCCCCGCTTTCCGGCAGATAGTCACCGAGAAACTTTCGCTCCATTCCGTTGCCCCAGCCGCATCCGTGATCGCTCGTGATCATCGTTCGAGAATTCTCACCCACGAACTGCCCCTCGAACGAAAGAAGATGAAGGATCGATCCTGGCCGCAGATGTTCGCTCGCCCACGAGATTGGAGAATTGTCATTCATATCGCGGGCCTGTTTGTCCGCGCCGTTATCGAGCAGGTACCGGATCATTTCTTCGTCGCCGTACGCGGCAGCTCGATGCAGCGGCGTCTCGCCTTTTGTTCGAACGTCACGCATGAAGGAGCCGGATTCGCCACCTGGAATCGTCTTCGCATTCACATCCGCTCCGTTTTCGACGAGCAGTTTCAGAACGTATAAGAAGTAGGGTCGACCGGCCTTGCAAAGCGCGCTGTGAAGCGGTGTTTCTCCCGTGGCGGGGAGTGCGTAGTTTACGTTTGCGCCATGCGAGATCAGAAAGTCGACGACCTTCCAATGGCCAAAGAAGGATGCGTGTCCGAGCTCGCGATCGAGATCAATGCTGCTCAGATCGCCGCCCGCATTCAGCACAGCCTTCAGCGCGGTTGTGTCGTTGTAATAGACAAACCATTGCAACGGCTTGTGATCGCCTTCGTGCAGCACGGTCTCACAGTCGGGCAGCCTGAGAAGCTCGAACACGAGATCCGTCCGGCCGCGCGAGATCCGATCGAGAATTGTTTTTTTTTCCATTTGATTCACGGAGGCGGCTGCCCCCGCTCTTCCGCCAACCATTCAAGTATTTTGTACGGACCTGCTCGTCTGATCCCCGGCTTCCTACTTGTAGGCGACAGCCGCGCTCGCTGGACCCGCGAGATGGATCACCTCGGTCCGCTTGAATCCCACTTCGCGGCACCAGCCGTCGAAATCGGCGCCCGAAAAGTCGAATGCGTCGCCGAACTCTATAAGCATATTCAGTGACATCATCAGCCCAAACGCATTCTCGCGTCGAGCATCGTCGATGATGTTTTCGACAACGATAAACGCGCCGCCGTCGGGCAAAGCGTCGTACGCCGAGCGGATGAGATGCATTTTCTTCTCAAGGTTCCAGTCATGGAGGATCATTCCCATCGTCACGACATCGGCGGCCGGGATGGGATCTTTGAAAAAGTCGATCGGCTCTGCCTTTACACGATCGCCGAGTCCGGCTTCGGCAATCCGTCGTCGCGCGATCTCTGTCGCCGGCGGCAGATCGCTCGACGTGCACGTCAAGTGCGAATGCCTCTTGGCGACCGACATCGAGAGAAGGCCGGTCGCTCCACCGACATCGGTAAGAGTCGTGTAATTCGAAAAGTCGAACTTCTCCGCTAACGCATGAAAATTTCCCGCCGAGATTCCGGCCATCGCGTCCATGAACTGCTCGAGTCTTTCCGGTTGGCTATAGAGTTCTTCGAAAACGCCCTTGCCGCCGTGTTTTGTCTCGTTCTGCGGATTGCCGGTTTTGAGCGCTTCGACGAGATCGCCCCAGTACGGATACAGTCGATCGTTCGCCATTTCTAGAAAGCCGCCCATGAACGCCGGACTCGCTCGATCGAGAAAAGCGCCCGTTTCAGCGGTGTTGCGGTACTTCGATCCATCGCCATCGCCGTCGCGGTCGAGGAAGCGAAGTGCGACAAGCGTGTCAAAAAAATCGGGTGTCGAACGGTCGTGCAGGCCGAGGACATCTCTTAATTCGCTTCCCGTCTTTGATCCGTTACCAAGCTCGGTGAAAACGCCAAGCCTCACGGCCGAAAGCAAAACCTTCGCGGGCCAAAACGCCATGCCGACTTCCATTATCCTTGCCGGCGACAGTGCATTCATATTGGTTGCAGTCATAAATGGTGTACCTCAGAAAGACAGACGTATCTTTTCGGCGAAAACTTCCAGTGACAAAGGCTGGAGATCGAATAAATCCAGGTCGCCAAGGGCGACAGACATTAAAGCCTAGGGTGCAATGAGCGAAGCGAATGAAACCCTAGGTATGGGTCCAGATCGTGCCGACGCTGAAGGCGTCGAACAGAACTGGGGTTGTTACTCGCCTTCAGCGAGCGAACCGGTTCGTATCGACACCTAGGGTTTCGCTCGCGTTGCTCGCCACACCCTAGGCTTTAATATTCGTCGCCTTCGGCGACACGCCGTAACCTTTATCGAGCTGTCGCCGCTTTCAATCCCTCATTCGAAAGCCGGCGGTTCGGATAACGCTTGAGACAGTTTCGGAACGCGGAAGCGGCTTCGGACTTTCTGCCGGCCGCAAATAGCATCTCGCCCGCCGTCTCCCATGCCGGCTTCACTATCGCCGGCGGCCCATATTCGAAAATGAGCTTGTCCTCGTTCTCCGCCGCCGCCACAATTTTCCGGATCGCTTTGTCCCGCGTGCCGGAGGCGAATTGAATCGACGCGTCCAGGATCTGCTCCATCACAGTCCCGGAGTCGACACCACCCTGCGAGACCATGGAGTATCGGCTTTCACCGGCGCCGGCATTCGACTTC
>JBKJOR010000322.1:0-5607 GCA_046595575.1 Pyrinomonadaceae bacterium
CCGAGTTCGATCAGTTTAAGATCAACCTCTTTGACCGCAGGAAAATCGGTTTCGACGATCTGGATATCCAGCTTGCTGTTGTTTCGCAGACGCTGAAGCATGTCGAGGCCGCGACGCCCGCGTTGTCGTTTTGACGAATCGGCCGAGTCCGCCACCTGCTGCAATTCATTCAGGATGAAATTCGGGATGATCAACGTGCCGCCCAAAAATCCAGTCTCGGCCACATCGGCGATACGCCCGTCGATGATCACCGAGGTGTCGAGGATCTTGTAATCGCGCTTTACGTTCTTATCGCTGAAAATTCCGCCGAGTGCTGAGAGGTCGAGGTACTCGCCCTTCGCGGCTCCGACCATCAGACCCACATAGCCCATAAAGCAGGCGAGGACGATTGTCAGAAAAGTGCGCATCTCGCCCGGAACCGTATTGATGTCTTGGGCGCTGATAAGCATGCCGATCAAATAAGCACCGACAATCCCAAGGATCGAGCCGATCGCCGCCCCGATCAGAGTCCGCAGGCTGGCCATTCTCGCCCGCATCTCGAACAAGATTATGAACAATGCAACGAATGCACCTAAAACAGCCGAAATAAGCTGACGCTCTTTCGACGCAGCGGCGAGATCGAGGTGAGTAGTGTTAGCAAGGGGATTCAACAGGTAACCTACCGCCGCCAATATAGCAACAAAAGATATCCTGATTATTAAAACGTCCCACTTCATCGACCAGAATTTTACCACGAATTATTTACAACAAAGAACTAAAACCAGGCCAGTCCCAGTGAAATGGCCGGTCGGCCCGAGGTTATCGCCTCGGCCGCCGTTAAGGACGAAACGCGGAAAAGAGCTCAAAGTCCCTTTTCCGCGTTGTCTTCAGTCAAATTTTACGAAAGGCTACTGATCCGATGGTTGGTTCGAACCCGGACTCCACTCGTCCTTACTGTCTCGATCCTTATCTGAGAACTGACCCTCCAAACCACCCGCCGTGTCTTCCGGGTCCTTCTTATCCTTTGCCGGGACAGCCCGATCATCTACTACCGACTTTTCGGAATCGATCTCCAGATTATCATTACTATTTGGCATTATTCGTCTCCCTTGCGTACACATCGCGTGTAATTCTTTTTCTCTACAATCACCGTGCCGTGCATTCATCCCAGCTCCCGGATTCAACTCAAGAAGACGGTCCTTGCGGCTTTTACAGATGGCGACGCTTTGCATGTATTATCTTAGAACCAAGCTCATCAAATTATGGCAAAACAGCCCACCACCGTCTTTGTCTGTCAGAATTGCGGCGGCCAGTCGCGCAAGTGGGTTGGCCAGTGCCCGGACTGCAGCGCCTGGGACACGATGGTCGAGGAGCGTTTTCGCGCCTCGTCATCCGTCGCATCCGGCGGCGGATTTGCCGCCCGGTTCGCCCAAGTTTCACCTGTCGCCTTTAGTGAGATCGAATCGCAGGACGATTCACGATCACCGTCCGGAATAGAGGAACTCGATCGCGTGCTCGGCGGCGGTATCGTTGCCGGATCCCTCGTTTTGATCGGCGGTGCTCCTGGGATCGGAAAATCGACGATCGTTATACAAATGGCCGACCATCTCGGTCGATCCGGGTCGAAGGTGCTGTATGTCTCGGGCGAAGAATCGGAACGACAAATAAAAATGCGGGGCGAACGACTCGGGCTCGTCGCCGATAACCTTTTTATCCTCCCGGAAACCAATCTCCAAAATATCGTCGCCGAAACGGAAAAACTTCGGCCGCATTTTGTGATCGTGGATTCGATCCAGACGATCTTCAGCTCGAAGATCGAGTCTGCACCCGGAAGCGTTTCCCAGGTCCGCGAGGTAGCGAGCGAGTTCATGATGTTCGCGAAGCAGACTGGCACGCCCGTTTTTCTAACGGGACACGTGACGAAGGACGGTTCGATCGCCGGACCAAAAACGCTCGAGCATATAGTCGACACCGTTCTCTACTTCGAAGGCGATCGTCATCATAACCATCGCATTATCCGAGCGACAAAGAACAGGTTCGGCGCGGCGAACGAGATCGGCATTTTCGAAATGACGAACGCGGGGCTTGTGCCCGTCGCCAATCCATCCGAGCTGTTTCTGCAGGAACGTCCGGAAGGCGCGAGCGGGTCGATCGTCACCGTCTGCATGGAAGGTACGCGGCCGATGCTGGTCGAAGTTCAGGCACTCGTTTCGGGAACGAAGTCGGGGTCCGGACGGCGAATGGCGCAGGGATTCGATTACAATCGTGCATCGCTTTTGATCGCTGTTTTGGAAAAACGTATGGGATTTCAGCTCGCGGGCGATGACGTATTCGTCAATATCGCCGGCGGACTCGAGGTCGATGACCCGGCGGCCGATCTTGGTGTCATAGCATCGATCGCGTCGAGCTTTCGCAATCTTGCCCTGCCGTCAGATACTGCGGTATTCGGAGAGGTTGGGTTGACCGGCGAAGTACGCGGTGTTCTTCAAGCCCAGGCACGAGCCCGCGAGGCTCAAACCCTTGGGTTCAAAAAGCTGATCGTTCCCGCGTCCAACAAACCGGGTCTGGAAAAGCTTCTTGGGATCCGCGTTGTGGGAGTTAAGAATTTGGACGAGGCCTTGGACGAGCTCTTCTGACGTTTATGCGCAAGACCGATCTCAGTATTGCCAACCGCTCGCCCGTACACGTCGTTTACGGCGGTGCGCATCTTTTCAAAGCCGACACGCCGCAGAAGCTCGGAACAATTGCTCTCGCCTCGGTAGCCGCTTACGCCGCAGATGTAAATACGTTCGCATCCGCCATGGGGCTCGACGAAAGCAAGATTTTTCTTCGCAGGGTCTATAAGAAGACGCTCGACAAGGTCTCCCGCGAAGGCGTCGAAGATTTCCGCATCGACTTTCTACCAGAGCTGGGACCTACATCCCAATCAGCTCGTCGCGCGATACGCTGCGGTCTACTCCTTCTTTCTCCTTTCGCGAGATTCAGACGCGAGTCGACTGCAAGGCTTCATCGAAAAAGCGACTCGTGCCACCCTGACGGGCAGTACGTTCGACGACGCGGCTTCGGCGAACGGCCTACTGAATTTCTTCCGATTAGGACTGGATTGCCGGGCGTTTAGTGAAGCAGAAATAAAAAAGGCGACATCGATGTCGGCCGCTCAAATCAGAAACTTTTCTTTCGCAAAGGCGGGAAGGGACTAGTCGTTTCTCCTTTCTCCTTTCTCCTTTCTCCTTTCTCCTTTCTCCTTTCTCCTTTCTTTTGTCAGTCACTCGACATCGCTTCGCTCAGCATCTCTTCGCGCTGCTCACGCGGCGTGGAGAGCCTTGGTTCTTTGTCGGCTGCATCGAATCCGCTTGGTTCTTCAAATGGCGAAACGCTCAGGGGCACGCCCTCGGCATCCATC
This sequence comes from Pyrinomonadaceae bacterium, assembly GCA_046595575.1. Classification (GTDB taxonomy): domain Bacteria; phylum Acidobacteriota; class Blastocatellia; order Pyrinomonadales; family Pyrinomonadaceae; genus OLB17. Next base: position 3,383 of record JBKJOR010000322.1, read on the forward strand.
CGGTGGGCGATGATATTCGAGATCAACTCTTGTTCAAACTGCGACATGTTCAGAAACTTCACGCCGATACCGGTATCTTCGAATCGATAGACAGCCTTGCAACTGAGCGGCAGCCGGTTCTTGTTCGGCAGTTCGACCTCCAGCCGAAATTCGTCACCTGCGTAAATGTTCTCTTCCCAATCCGTAAAACATCCGCCGATGCTGATCTGTTGAAGAAGCGTCTGCTGCTTTACTCCGTGCTTTGTTATGAGCGTGGCCGGAATATCGAGCGAGAACCGAACGTGTTTTCTTTGATTGATAGACATCGGGTTGAGGATGCGGATACGAGAAAGATCCGCGATGGGCTGCTCATATTTTAGCGATTTGCACTTGCGAATGGCAACAAGTTTTATTTCGAGGCTTTTCGTTGGCCAGGCGTTCGGACTACCGAGGCGTCGGCAAGGCTATGAATTGCATACAGCTTCAGAGGCTGTGTCGAAACTTTAATTTGCGGCGGCGAAGCTGCCGGCGATAATAGCCAGATGCGAAGCTTCTGGTATGGTGCAGTACATCGGAGTCGCCCTGAAGGGGCGGAAAGCCCTTATGTCGACCGCACCTTCAGTGCTAAAGATATTTTCCAGACGTTTCACATCTGGCTAGGATCTTTCGACAGCTTCGCCGCCAGGCATCCGAGTTTTGACGCGGACTCCTGAGCTGGAGTGAAGTCTGCAACACCAAATCGGCTTTAGCCGAATTCCGCCCGCGACCTTAGTCGTATTGCCTCCCACCGGAGCTCAGGCAGAAAAAGGGCTGCCCTTTTTATCAGACAGCCCTTCCCCATTCAATTAGTTCGCTCTCCTAAGCCGTTACGGCTTCGTTCTGACCACAATGAGCGTTGAACGCTTCTTTCAAAGCATCGGCGATCATCGCCGGCGGTCGCCCTTCGAGATCGCGGCGTTCGAACATCGCGACAAGCTTACCGTTTTTAATAAATCCGATCGACGGCGAGGACGGAGCGTACGGCGCAAAAAACTCGCGAGCCGTATCGGTAGCGTCAATGTCCGCACCGGCAAACACCGTTATCGAACGTGCCGGCTTTGACTCGGAATTAGCAAGCGCCATTGCAATGCCCGGGCGAACGCCGCCGGCTGCGCATCCGCATACCGAGTTCACGATGACCATCAGTGTGCCATCGGTATTCTCGACGGCCGACTTAACATCTTCCGTCGTTTTTGTTTCTTCTATTCCAAGCTGCGCCAACTCGGCACGCATTCCGTGGATCATCATTTCTGGATATGGCATAAATATTACCTCTCGATGTCGTAGTAATTCACGCAGGTTCTGATACCTGATCTTTTCATAAAGTATCAAGTAACACACCACGCTGGTCAAGCCGACCGTCTATTCGATGCTATAGTATCGCCCAAGTATCGCTGACGATGACCCCAAATAAACGACTCTTTTTCACGCTTTGGCTTATGGGACTTGCCGGAGTGTTGTCTTTCTTGCTGGTGGATCTGCCGGCGTTGATCGCGGCTCTGCCGCTAAGCGAGGGTTCCCCGCCGCCAGAGCTCCCGCATCCGGCGGTATTCAAACTCGTCACCTTGATCCAGCCAACGAAACGACAAGATCACGATTGTTCGTGTATTTGTATGGTTGATTGGCGGGCCATTTCGTGTGATTTCGTGTGAGTTCGTGGTTCCAGTCTGCTGCGACGATCTGGAACCACGAACTCACACGAACTCACACGAAAAGACACGAAAAAGAAATTGTCGGCTGGTTTATACCTTTGAGCCGGATTCTTCAGTGACGGCGACAATCGCGTCGACAGCGGTTTCGCCCTTCGCAGTTTTTCCTTCAGCATGAGCACCACGACGCGGCAAGGGTTTTTCGTAGGCCTTGCGCGGAACGAGCGAGATCGAGCTTAGCTTGACGCGTCGGAAACGACCCGGGGTGGCCTTTCGTTCTGCGTAATCGAATTCGAAAGCGTATGTGAAGTGGCCTGCTGAAAGCTTCTTGCAGACGTCATCCGGAAGATGGAAAGAAAATGCGTCGGCGTAGTGTCCAAGTCCCTGGTCGCAGTAGCCAAGCATCTCGCCCTTCGAGCTGTCAAGATACACCGGAACGCTGACGATCGCGTCGCACCGGCTATAGTAATCGCCGAGAACGTGACGGCGGGATATCGATATCGGACCAGTAGCCATGCATTGAGTCTAACACAGGTCGGGATTCAGCGGGTTTTGACC
>JBKJOR010000340.1:0-5533 GCA_046595575.1 Pyrinomonadaceae bacterium
TTGAAATGCTACTCTTCCAGATCGGAAGGTTCGGGTTCGTGGGATGGCGAATCACTAGCGGTGTCGACGATCTCATCCTCTCCAGTCGGGGCAGGGGGGCAGGCAACTTTCACCATCGAATGGCGAATTACACGGTCGCCGATTCTATATCCTCGCAAAAGCTCAGCAGAGATCGCGTTCGGCTCGAACTCCTCGGACACGTCGGTTGCAACAGCTTCGTGAAAATGCGGATCGAAGGTTTCACCGACAGTGGCTATCGGCTGAATACCCATTTCGCCAAGGACATCGTTGATCTGTTGGTTGACAAGCAGGATGCCGTCAAAGAACTGTTGAATCTCCGCCCTCTTCTCGGGCGACATTGCCATGGCAAAATCGACGGCCCGGTTAAGGTTGTCGAGTGCCGGCAGCATCTGTGTGGCTAGGTTGCCAACCTGATTCTGAAACGTTTCTTTGCGTTCACGCTCGGTCCGAGCTTTGAAGCTTTCAAAATCCTTGGCCCGTCTTTGTGAACTTACGACTACTTCGTTTCGGTTGGCCTCGATCTTCGATATCTTTTCCTTTAGGCCGGCGATCTCTTTCTCAAGCTCGGCTGAAGCCGCCGGCTTGCGGACCATCGGCGTCAAAGCTTTGACCGGGACGGCGTTCGCTCTCGGCTCGGATTTGAGATCTGCTTTTAGAAACTCGGGCAGCTCACCATCTCCAAAGCTCTCTGCGATTTCGATGAACGTAGTATCGGCGGTGATGTGAAGGTCTTTTTCCTTCGCCTCGAGCTCCTTAATAAAATCGTCGACGGACACCGAGTCTTTATTGTCGGTCTCGTCGGCGATCTCACCGATATTATCGATTTCCTGATTTGGATCCATTTCGCGTAACCGGCGGACGCCAGTTTAAAGGTTAGTTATTGGTGACATCTCGGGACATCACTTTTTCAAGCACCCGAGCGACGTAGGAGACGATCGAGATCATTCTGGCGTATTCGATCCTGGTCGGGCCGAGCACGCTCAGGGTTCCGACTGCCGATCCGCCGCCAACCCTGTAAGGGGCCGATATCAAAGTGCAGTTGTGAAGCGAGGGGCTTCGGTTCTCACTGCCTATCACTATCTGAACACCGCCCTTGCCGTCCGTGTCGCGGGCAATGCATTCGTTGACGATCTGCAGCAGCCGCGACCTTTCGCCGATCGTAGTGATCAGTTCACGAAGTCGTTCGAGATCGGCAAAATCCCGCTTTGTCAGGATGTTCGAAGTGCCGTCGACGTAAACCTCGCCAAGCGTCGATGCCTCGTCCTCGATACTTTGAGAACAAAGGATCACGGCCGTCTGGAGTAGCTTATCGAACATCGTCTTTTCTTCATGCATTAATCGGAGGATCTCGGTCCTTATTTCGGACAGGGTCTTCCCTGAAAACTCCGCGTTCAGATAGTTGGCGGTGCGTTCGAGATCTTCCTTTGCGAAGGTCACCTTGAGCCGAATTATCCTGTTGTGGACGATGTTCGGTGCGGAGACCAGGACGACGAGAATTCGATTGTCGGAGAGACTTACGAATTCGATATGTTGGAGACGGTCGTTTGCCAAGCTAGGGCTGACTACGATTCCCACATTATTTGAAAGAGCAGATAGCAATTGGGAGGTCCGTTCCATCAACCTGTCAGGCGCCTCGACGAGATCGCTCCCGCTCAACCCGAATTCATCACCGATGCGGTGAAGGTCCTCGTTCGAGATACTGAGCACGCCCAGAAGATTGTCAACGTAAAATCTATACCCCTTGTCCGTTGGAACCCTGCCGGCCGAGGTATGCGGCTGCTCGAGAAGGCCGAGATCCTCAAGCTCTCCCATCACGCTGCGGATACTTGCCGAGCTCAAACCTGAAGCATTGGCAAATTTCTCGGCGATGGTTTTCGACCCTACAGGTTCGCCCGTGACAAAATGTTCGTTGATGACTGCTGTTAGGATTGTCTGCCCGCGAGAATCGGGAAAATTAAAGCCTTTCTCGATTTTAAGGTTTGGTTCGCGAAGCGACATTTTTCACGGCGAGTTTGGAGGCTATGCCTGTGCGGGCGGCCAACTAATTTGATACCATTTTAAAGGCAAGCCTGTCAATAATTATTAAGAAAACATTGATTAACAACCTGAGCGGAACCACGGAAGAAACGATTCGAGAATTTTACGAAGAGGCCTTTAATAAGTTGGCCGGCAGCGGTAGTGTCCCCGAGATCGACGTCAGCTTCTATCCGTACGTGGGATTGAATCAGACGATCAGGATACGAAATGGGCGGGTTCTGGTCCGCATCGCCGACATGTGCCGGGACATGCCCGAACAACCGCACCGGGCCCTTGCGTTTATCCTCGTTGCCAAACTTCTTAGCAGACGCGTCCCCGTCGAGGCCGATCGTCTCTATTCGAACTATATAAAAACGGCGGAGATGCGTGACCGGTCGAACGATCGCAAACGCTCGCTCGGCCGAAAGATCGTGACAACGGCAAAAGGCGACGTCTATGATCTCGAGGAGATTTTCGACAATCTAAACCTTTGGTACTTTCGCGAGCGACTGCCGAAGCCCGTCCTGACATGGTCGGCAAGGAAAACGTACCGGATACTCGGCCATCACGACGCGACCCACAACACCATCGTCGTCAGCCGCTCGCTCGATTCAGCCCGCGTTCCCCGCTACGTTGTCGAATACATCGTTTTTCACGAGATGCTCCACATTCATCACCCGACGGTTCACCACCAGGGAAGGCGATATAATCACACCCCGGTCTTTCGCCGTGACGAGCAGAAATTTCGATACTATCGAGAAGCCGAGGATTGGATCGAGCGAAGTGTCGGAACGCTCAAGCGGAACGCGAGACGCAAATAGCGACACCTTCACTCCTGGACAGCCATTCGCTCGATCAGCCATCCGAGCAAACCAAAATCTGAGATTGTCCGTCGCTCGATGCCGTTCTTGTTGAATCGAGTCTCGGTCCGGTATGAGAGAGGGGCCACCTGACCGTCGCTTTTTCGTTCGGCGAGCACGTCGACTAGTCGATCAAGTGAGCCCGACTCGCTTCCGACTGTTGTGGAGATAGCGTCCGACGCTGCAAACTGTTTAGCCAACTCGGCATTTGGTGCCGCCTGTTTGGCTTCCAAACATTTGATAACGCTTGCGGCGTCTCCAACAATGATCGTCTCGCCTACGATCGCGGCCGCTAGTTCCCCATCTTCCGATTTCCATATGCTGCCACCTAACTGCGCTTCGGCGGGACGTCCAAAGTTGATCTCTTTCGCGAGAGAGCTTCGGACCTTGGCGGCGTCCTTGATTGTGGCGAGTACGACGACGACCTCACTGTCCGGGGTCAGCTTCGTTGTGTAAAGCTCCGATCCGACGGCACTGAGAAATATTTCTGGTTCCTCGACGCCGTATGGTTCAAACACGCTGCTTGCGAATGCGCCGATCAACAAACCACTTGTTTCATCAGTCTTGTTTTGCGTCGTGAGAAGAACACTTCGCCATGCGACTTGCGGCTCCTTCAGCAGATAACGTGTCGTGCTGGCCGCCGAGGCAGGGATGTATCCGCTGAGCTCACTTGTCACCGCGGCGGCGGGCACGAGCGTTTCGCTAAATACACGGCCAGATTCTTCGTCGAGGCTGGCGACGAACTTGTCCTCAATTCCGACGTCAGTCCGGAGTGCCGTCCATGTCACGTCCTTGATCGAATTCCGCAGGATCTCGGGCAGCACCCGTACGACAAAACTCTTGACCTCTTCTTCTTCGCTCGCGCCGATTGCGAACGATATCCCCGCAATATTTGCGATCTGCCCGACGCCATCAGGTGAAATGTATCCGAACGCGAGACGGTCGCCGTCGGTGATCTTCAAGTTCTTCGCGATCGACTCCGCCTCACCGCGTTTGACGGCCTGGCAGCGTTCGATCGCCGATTCGTCGTTACCGAAAAAGACGAGACTTCCCTGCTGGAGAGCGTACGCCTTGCGTCCGTCAGCCGACTTCCAGACGTAGAATTCGCCGTCAGGACGAGTCGTGATCTCCAGCTCCACCACACCCTCGTACACCCCGTTCACAAATTCTCCAAGCTGGTTCTCCACCAAGCTCTTCGTCTGCCAACCCCACGCATTCGTTTCCACGACGGCGACAAAGCGCGGTTGAAAGTTCAATACAGAGTTGTCGTCCGTCACCGTCTGTTCGGACGTCTCGAAGCCCGTAACGGCGATCGCGACTTTAACCCCGTCCAACGCCGAGATATCAGGTTTGGCCTTGACGAGCTGGAGGAATTTTGGATTCTCCGTTATCGCCGCGAGCGTTCTACCAATATCAGTAGATTCGAGGTAGACCAGAGCGTCGCCGGGGATCACGGTCCGCGGCTCGACAGGCTTTGAGCTGCATGAGAGCGAAGCGGCGACAACCGCCAAGACGCAGAGACGCAGAGCAACTTGGATCCAGGCCTTCTGAATAACCCGCCCCGTCTTCTGACCTTGCGGCATCCATCCAACCGGCCAAACAATTCTCCGCGTATCCCCGTCTCGGCGGTGAAACTTCTTCTGTGTTAACATCCTGCGCATATGACGGACAAAATCTTTGCTGAAGATATTTTACAGGGGAAAGTTGCGTTTGTAACCGGCGGCGGAACCGGGATAACTGGCGGCATCGCACGTGCCTTTGCCCGCCACGGAGCTCGGCTCGCCATCACAAGCCGCAAAGAAGAGAATCTGGTCCCGCAGAAGCGGTATATCGAAGAGAACGGCGGGGAGTGTTTTGCCGTTGCTGCAGACGTTCGCGACTTCGACGCGATTCAGGATTCGATCGCAAAAACCGCGGAACACTATGGACGGATCGACATCGTGGTCAATGGAGCCGCCGGAAACTTTCTTTGCGCCGCCGACCAATTGTCGGCAAATGGTTTTGGAACCGTGGTCGACATCGACACCAAGGGCACGTTCAACGTCTGCCGTGCAGCGTTCGAAGAGCTGAAAAAGTCGAGTGGCCAGATCCTAAATATCTCGGCGACGCTTCACTATCTTGCGACGCCGATGCAGATCCATGTTTCGGCGGCGAAGGCTGGAGTCGATGCCATCACCCGGAACCTATCGGCAGAATGGGGCCGGCACGGCATCCGCGTAAACGGAATCGCTCCGGGGCCGATCGAAGACACAGAAGGAATGAAGCGTCTTCTTCCCGAGGCGCTGAAGGAAAAGATCACGAGGAAGATCCCCCTCGGAAGATTCGGAAGGATCGCCGACATAGAGAACGCCGCTCTCTTTCTGACATCCGGAGGGGCAAGTTATATCAATGGGGTTACCCTTGTCGTCGACGGCGGGCAGTGGCTGTTGGGGACGAGTTTGGGGTAATCAGTGGTAAGAAGTCGGAAGTCAGAAGTCGGAAGTCGGAAGTCAGAAGTCAGAAGTCAGAAGTCAGAAGTTAGGACTTGGCTGACGGGGTGGTAGTTCCGAAAAAACTCCCCTCCTGGTTTGAGGAGGGGTGGCAGCCGCTTCGGCTGACGGGGTGGTAGTTCCGAAAAAAACTCCCCTCCTGGTTTG
>JBKJOR010000369.1:0-5288 GCA_046595575.1 Pyrinomonadaceae bacterium
GCCGAATTAGCGGGTCGCTCGCAGACTGCCTCGAGATCCTGGGCGATCGACCGGCTGCGGTCGCTCGCGAGCTTACAAAGCTTCACGAAGAATGTGTCCGGGGAACGCTTTCCCAACTCCATACCAAATTTTCATCCGCAACTTCCAAGGGAGAGATCGTTCTACTTATCGACCGGGTTCGCGGAGTTCCACAGAAGTCCGATCCGGCCAGCTCGTTGATGGGACGCCTGGCCGCAATCGAAGCAGAGGGCGTCGATCCGAAAGCGGCGTTAAAACGTGTAGCCAGGGAATTCGGAATCAGTAAGTCTGAGGCTTACCGGATAGTACAGGGGGACCGCAAATAGTGGAACTTTGACTGACGTCCGGTGTCTATAAGAAATAATGTGTCGGCCGAGCAACTAAAGGAAAGGTCGTCGATTCTTATGCAGCAAGGCTATTGGGATTTTTCAGTCTGAAGGAGTTTCTCGTATGTCCAGGTTTGTTCTCTCGGCCGTTTCGATCTTTGTTCTCCTGATCACCACTTTTCTATTGCCCCCAACCGCTTCGGCTCGCCTCTGCGAAGAACGTATGCCGCTAACGCTACTCGCTCTCTACCGGACCAGCGATGCGATATATGTCGGGAAGTACGAAAAATCCGACGAAGGCGAAGTGACTGAGGAGACTGCGGATTACCGCGTCATTCCGATCAAAAAGCAGTTCAGTATATCGTCCGCATTGAAGGGTGAGTCGCGTAAGATGCTGACCCTCGAGGACAGTGAGTACAGGTATAAGAATCAGGGGGTGCCCGCCGAAGAAGAGGAGTCCGAACACGAGGAGCCGGACGTTGATGAAGAAGAACTGACTCCCGGCGATTCCGTTCTGCTATTCGTAAAGAAGAACGAGGAAAGCGGCGCACTTGAGCCGACCGAAGTCTCGGATGGCATCAAGAAAATGACGCCCGATATGCTCTCGGCCTATCAGACGCGGATCCGCGAGCTCAAGAGTATTCTCTCTGCGGAGAAACCCAAGTATTCGCAGCTCGTCGATTGGATGGTTCGTTCCGCGGAAGATCCGCATACGAGGTGGGAAGGGACCTTCGAGCTTTTGCAAAGCTTTCAGAACATGGACTGGCAGGACGAGCGGGCGAAGCTGGCAAAAGAAAAACCGGCTGATACCGCGGCGGTCTTTGAAGAAGAGTATGTGCCCGAAACCCCGAAGGACTTTGACACTGGCGATCCCAACTTTGCCAGAAATCTGAACGAGAATCACAAGCTTACGTTGACGAACCTCCTTCTCAAACGGGAGCGGCCGGCAAAAGCCGAGAGTGGCGAAGCACAGACGGAGCTCGCACACGGCGATCGGGAACTTATCGAATTGGTAAAGCGCTGGGGCGACTCACGTGTCGCGGCTAATTTGCTTGAGCAGCTCAGAATCGGGTCGACGGATGCAAATCTCAACTCCGAACTGATGGGCTCGATATCTTCGATGTTGAACGACGATGAGCTCGGCACGATTTCCGACGAGTATTCAAATATTCAGTGGGACTCCGATGACGCTGTTATCGAAGACGTGCCTGTGGCAGAGAAGGCAAATGTCCCGGCCGGGGAAGCTGCTGTCGCTCCGGTGCCCAAGGACGGGGAAGAACCTGCTATCGCAGTCACTGGCGAACTCAGCCCGGCGGTGCCGGAGTCGCCGGAAACCGGGCCCGTCGAACCCGCGAAGAAAAAGAAGACGTATGGCGATCTTCGCAGTGAATTGATGGCAAAGTTCCTCGAGCAGGCGGATAAGGTCATTGCGAGGGAAGAGAGCAAGAATGTCGCGAAATTGAAACACTGATGCAACGTTCGGCAGCCCCGGCTTCATCGTATAGCCAGCTGCAAGTTGATAAAACAAAAGCGGCCCGCGAATTTAGCAGTACAAATTTGCGGGTGCTTTTTTGTTTGCCGCAGCCATTTTTATTTAGCAAGGAGTACAGTAATCATGTTCAAGCGTATTTTTACCGCGCTATCAATTCTCACGATATCCGTCATGGCGGCCTCCGCTCAGAGCACACCTAGCGACGGCTATAAAAAAGGAGAGTTTTACGTCGGCTATTCAAATGGACAGGTCGATACCGGCCTCGACAGTGGCAGCGAGGTCGGTGCCTTTTTCCGCGATCGTGCAAACTTCAACGGCGTTAACGTGTCGGGTGTTTACAATGTCAGCCGGTATTTCGGCGTGAAGGCCGACGCTTCCGGAACGTACAATACAACACGTTTTTCGGAAACGTTTGTTGATGCCGGGACAACTTACTCGGTGAACCTCAAGACGACCAACTCGCTTTACAACGTAGTGGGTGGCCTTCAGGTCAAAGACAATTCGCGAGAAGGACGCTTCAAACCTTTCGCTCACGCGATGGTCGGTCTCGGCCATGTCAGAACGAAAGTCAGCGATGTAGTATGCTCACCGGTCGCTCTCTGCCCGGTAGGCGGCGATGAGTCGTTCAGCGAGAACGGACTTTCCGGCATCATCGGTGGCGGGTTGGATTTCAAGGTGAATGACAGCATTCAGATCCGCGCGATCCAGGTCGACTACAATCCTATTCGGATCGCAGGCGAGACAGGTCACAACCTTCGCATCGGCGCGGGTATCGTGTTCTAGTCTTCTTTCTGTAACAAGCAATGAGGCTGCCTGAAACGGCAGCCTCATTTTTATTTCTATGACGGGACTTTCGATCGTACTTGAATTCTTAACCTAGCGCGTCAGCTCCGGCGGCAGCTTCTTGTCGACCTTCGGCCGGTCTTTTAATTCCGCCAGTTCCCACATGGTGAGAAAGATCGTTCGGGTAACCTTTTCCATCTTTGTGTAGTCGATCTTGTCGGCATGGTCCGAAGGCTGGTGATAATCTTCATGGACGCCGTCAAACCAAAACGCGATCGGTATCCCATTCGTCGCATAATGAAAGTGGTCTGAGCGGAAGAAAAATCTTTCCTCGTCTTTCGGGTCGTCGTACTTGTAGTTGTAGCCGAGCTTGAGATAAGCCGAGTTCGTTCCTTTCGTGATCGCACCGAGCGTCGTGCTCATCATCTCCGAGCCGATAACGTAGATCTCGCTTGCTTTCGTGAGGTTCTCGTTGCATCGCTTTCCCGGACTGTCGCACTTGATGACGTTCTTAGAATCCAGGCTGCGCCCGATCATGTCGATGTTAAGCTGAGCGATCACGTTTTTTATATCGACCGTCGGAAACTTGTTGAAATACTCCGCTCCCCACAGTCCCTTTTCCTCTCCGGCGTGCCAAACGAGCAGGATCGAACGCTTAGGACGTACCTTTGATTTCGCTAACGCTTCGGCGATCGCAAGAACCGCTACCGTTCCCGATCCGTCGTCGTCCGCCCCGTTCCATATCTTGTCGTCGCCGGGTGCATTCTGATTCGTGCCGACGTGATCGTAATGAGCTCCAACTGCGACCATCTCGTTCTTGATTACCGGATCAGATCCCTCCCATACGGCAACGACGTTCTGTGTCCACTTCGAATCCGTTCGCCCCATAGTCGTCATCGACACGGTCTTGTCAATCGTGAACGGGGTAGGCGAGTCCTTGCCGGCCGATGCGCCGGCGAAGATCTCGTTCGCCACCCCGTTCGAAACAAGCGACACGGGCAGTTTGGACACGGTTTCCGGTTGTGCTGAGTTCAGTTTCGCCGGGAAGGTCCTTCCTCGAGAGAAGAACTGACGCATGCGACCCCACGATGACTGGGTCTCAGGCGAGGCGATCACGATCACTCCCGCGGCGCCATTATTCGTCGCGTAGGTTACCGGATCAGACCAGTCCGTTCCTTTGGTGCCGGTCAGATCAGCTTCGGTAACATTCGCCGGCATCGATGTCAGTGTGTTCGCATTCGGAAAGCCTGAGCCCATCAGAACGACGATCTTGCCGCGAACATCTACTCCCTTGTAAGCATCGATGTTCTTAGATTTCACGACCCAGCCGTTTCCTGCAAATACCATCAGGGCGTTCGCCGAACCGTTTCCACTCAAACGATAAAAGTCGCTGTTGAGATTAAAACTCTTGTTATCAACCTGAAGGACATTGTTCACAGCGTCGATCGACTCGACAGTCAGTTCTATTTTTTGAAAGAACGTGCCGTTGTCTCCCGCAGGTTTAAATCCCCATCGCGAAAGATTCATCTTCAGGAACTCGGCCGTAATATCGAGCCCGCGCGACGGCGTGTCCCGACCTTCCATCGCATCTGAAGCAACAAAGTAGAGGTAACTACTAAGCTGACCTGACGTGATCGACTCGGCCATTGTTCGTTCAGCCGGCGTAATGCGGATGATCTGGGCAACCGCGGAGAAGCCAAGGGTCAAGGTCAAAACAAGTGCGAAAAAATTTCTTCTCATTCTCTCTCCGGAAATGTGATTTGGGAGCCTAGTGGTTTACGGAAGCGGGGAAAAATTGTTTCCATCAGGAACCAACTATTGAGATGCTGTTCTTGTCCGCAAGCGAGATCATTTTTTCGCGGTCGAATATTAGTGTCTTGCCCGCGGTGATCGAGAGGCACGTTGCGCCCGCGGCGATCATCGCCTCGATCGTAGGCAATCCGACCACGGGCACATCAAACCTCATATCCTGGTTAGGCTTAGCCACTTTTACGACCGTCAGCTTTCCATTTGCCAGTTCGCCTGCCCGGCGGATGGTCTTATCAGTTCCTTCCATTGCCTCGATCGCGACACAAGCCTTTGCACGGACAACGATCGTCTGCCCGAGATCCAGCCGGGAGATCCCGTCGGCGATGTGCAACCCGTATTCGATATTTCCGCGCTCGACTTCAGTGGGTTCACGCTTTGTGAGCAGACCCGGAGGGGCGAGTTGATCTTGCACAAAGTAAGTCGAGTCGATCAATTCGATACCTTCTTTTGCGAGTTCGTCGGCGACGCCTCCGATCAACGCATCGGTATTTCGCTTTGGAAGATTCCATAGCATTTTCAACATGCGGATATCGGGCAGGGAACCGGAAAAGATCTGGACATGCTTTACCTGGCCGGCCATGATCACTTTCGTGACGCCGTCCGACTTAAAGTGCGAGATCATTTTTCCCAACTGGCCGATCCCCACCCAGGCAACAACATCGACGACATCGTCGATCCGTTTGTCAGTTTCTTCTTTGATCGCCACGACGGAGAGAGAAGCACCGCTGCGGCGTGCTCCTTCGACGACAAGAAACGGGAACTGGCCGTTGCCGGCTATGAGGCCGTACTTCATAAATGGATCTATTTGTATTTTCCGGCGGCTGACATGTAGTAGATATTCGAACAGAGGATCGCTATCC
>JBKJOR010000093.1:0-8684 GCA_046595575.1 Pyrinomonadaceae bacterium
CTGGATCGTGTATCAGTTGATCGTCGGCTATCTGACGCCGGCCGGGACTGGCGGCGTGGCATACGCCGCGCACATCGGCGGATTCATCGCGGGTGTTGCTTTGATCAAGCTGTTTGCACTAGGCCGGAAGGTATAGGGCAGACGAATTTAACGCAGAGATCGGGGGAGATCATTAAGCAAGTCGGAGCAGCGGCCGCTTCCTTTTTCTCCCTCTGCGTCCTCCGCGATCTCTGCGTTAGGAACCGATCTCAAAACTTCCATCCCGCTTCAGACTCGAGTTGCAGAACGGATCGCCCTGGCCGTACTTCGCCCACTTCTTCCCGAACAGACGAAGTTCGTACTCCCGAGTCTCAAAATCCTCTTTTCGCTCACCTCGCCGGATAAACTCGACATGCGGCAACACAACGATCCGCTTCTTTAGCTCGCGCAGTTTGAGACAAAGATCGATGTCGAAAAGGTCATTGGGAAACGAAGCATGATCAAAGCCGCCAAGTGCCTCGAATGTCGCCCGGCGGATCACCATGCACGCAACGGTTATAGCCGAGAAGTTTCCGATCTGACGATTGCGAAATAGATTTCCGGGTGCTTCGCGAGGATAGGCTCGGTGGGCGAGTGCGGGCGAGAGGTCCGAGTTCAAGACGACGCCGGCTTGCTCGACTATGCTGTCGATTCCGACTATCCTGCCGCCGACGGCGCCTATCTCCGGCTGGAGCGCAGCAGCGACCAATTCGTCGGTCCCTTCTCGACGATCGAGTTGCAGATCGCCGTCCAGAAAAACCAGGATCTCACCGCTCGATCTCGATACTGCCCGGTTTAGACTCTCTGCCCGGCCTTCGGCGCTCCGCTCGACAAAAATAACTTCACCGTCGCGCTCGGCGTCGCCCGAAAACTCGCCGCGGCCGGATAGAACGAAACTCACAGACGGGCGGGATTCGGGTAACCGGTAGATCACGCGATGTAGATCGAAGTTCGATTCGACGACCTCTGCCAGGACGGAAGTCCTTGCAAAATGTTCCCGGATCGCCGCTCGGCCGCGCTCGTGTGCGTATGGCTTCTCACCGCCGGACAGTGCAACCGAGCCGCGGATCGCCCTCCAGTGATAAAGGATGTGCGGGATGTGTCCAATCGCTTCATCCCCAATCTCTTCGAGAGTTCGCAGGGCGAGATCGTAATCCTGGCTTCCCTCAAAGCCGATACGAAAGCCGCCGATCTTTCTGAGCACCGCAGTTCTATAAACCGCGAAATGCGTTACATAATTCACCGAATAAAAAAGATCGCGGCTCCAGTCAGGTTTTAGTTTCGGCGCATATCTCTCACCCCGCTCGTCCACAACGTCTTCGTCACTGTAGATCATATCGAGCGTCGGATCGTCATTGATCGCGGCCACAACATGGAATAGCGCGTCCTCGGTCAGCCCATCGTCATGGTCGAGTAGGGCCGTAAACTCTCCGGTCGCGAGATCGAGTGCCGAGTTCGAAGCTGCCGAGATGTGGCCGTTGGTTTCGCGATAGACGGTCTTTATGCGTCCGTCCAATGCCGCATACTCGTCGAGCACGCGGCGGATATGCGGCGAGGGTGAGCGATCATCCGCGATACAGAGTTCCCAGGTGGGATAGACCTGTCGCAGCACCGAATCGATCGCGAGCCGAAGCCAACGTTCGTCGACGTCGTAGACAGGCATAACGATGGATATCAAGGGTGTACGCTCGAACTCGCTGATCCGCTGGTTGAGAAGTTCGATCTCATCCTGGGAAAGCGAGCTACCGTGGCCCAGCAGCCATTGCGATGTTCTTCGATTCTCCGCTCGATCACGCAGCCACCAACGCGTTCTTAAAAGCAGGCCGAGCAATCCGTGCTCGGACAGCTCCCTACCGGCCGCGATGAATTTACCCAAAAGATCGCCCATCTATTTTTTGACAATGTCCTTGGCCGCGCTAAGCAGACCCGATGAGAAGCGTCTATAGCGTCCCGACAGTAGCTCCCTGAAAACCGGCGTCAGGCGCTTCGCGCGGCTCCGAGAAAGGTTCATTCGCGCCTCACAATGTTCGATATAGTCGCGTTTTGCGTTTATGAAGCGATCAATCGGAGGCGGCGGTTCGGAAAGCGGCAGATCGCGGAAGATCTCTTTCATCATGGCAAGTCTCGTAATATCGCCATGCAAGTTGCCGATCGTCCGTTCGTAGAACTTTCGCCGGTCCTCCATGAAAGCTATGCCGAGACCGATCTGCTGCGATGTGTGCTGTCGATATTTGATCAGCGATTCATCGAGAAATAGGATGCGCGCCTGGCTGGCAATAGAAAGTGCGATCCATGCATCGTGAACAAGATTAGGTGTGCCGGTCGGTGTGGGCGAAATAGAGCCGCGTAGCGATGCTCGAAACGCAGCGGTGGCACCGGTCACGAAGTTCTGGTTCAGCAAGCTTTCAAATGCCTTCTCGTTTTGCAGGTCCTTGCGGCTTGTCGAATGAAAAGTGAGACTCGAAAGTTTACGGCCGAGCGGCTTCAGGTTTTCATCCACCACGTCGGCGTCCGAGAAGATCAGTCCGACGCTTTCGTTCGCGGCAAACTCATTTTCGATTCGCTCGATCTTCGCCGGCAGCCAGACGTCGTCCTGATCGGAAAGAAAAATGAGTGCACCTTTGCACAACGAGATGGCCTTTTCGAAATTGCGCGTCGAGCCCAAATTCTTGTCGTTCACAATGAGATCGACTGTGAATGGAGCGTCTGCAGCAAACCGTTCGACGATGCGGGTCGTGTCGTCGGTCGACCGGTCGTCACAAACGATCAGTTCGTCCGGCAGCCGCCGCTGGGCGGTAAAGCTGTCCAGCTGCTCCTGCAAGTACTGCTCGCCATTATAGGTACAGAGCGCGATTGAGATCGTAGCCATTTGCGATTGCAGTTTGTCACCGGCTCGAATAGATTCATCGTATGGATCGGCCATCGGTTTTTCTCAGGACGAGCTTACGGATCTGCTTGATAGTCGCGCCGGTGCTTGCGTCGGTGATGAGTTTGACAAGCGATTATAACCGTCATCCCGATGAGATTCACCATTTCGAGGCAGCTCAATATTACATCAACGCTTTCTTACCCCCTCAGATAGGCGATCCTGCGGTCCGGGAATCGTACTCGGTCTGGGGAGTATCCTACCTGAACTATCACTGGATCGAGTATTTTCTCGCCGGTAAGTTCATGTTCCTAGTCTCGCCATTGGGTGGCAGCGAGCTGATCGCGGCCCGGTTCTTTAACGTCCTGCTTTTTGCCGGTTTGGCAGCGTTCTTTATTTATCGATCCAGGAAAGATGATGACACTTTAATACTGGCCGCGGCTTTGGTTCTCACGCCGCAGATTTGGTACGTCTTCAGTTACGTTAACAACGACGCATTCGCACTTGCCGTGAGCTTTTTATGTGCGTTCGTGGTCGTTGATCCAATGGGGACGCTTGATCGGTTCCTGCGCAGTTCCAAAATTTCGGAAGCTCTACCAGGAGGCATTAGCTTCGGAATTCTGCTCGGGCTACTGCTGATCTCGAAAACGAACTACTACGCCTTTCTCGTCTTTCTCGCACTCTGGATGCTTTACCGATACCCGATCGTAAGCATCGCGGGCGGACGTCGCGCGATCGACTTACGACGATGTCGAAAATACCTGATGATTGTCCTGACAGCAGTCTCCGTACTTTCCTTTCGCATAGCTCTCGATTTCCATGTCAACGGCGAGACAAACTTCGTCGGTGTGTCTTACCTGAATTATTTCAGCGGAGATTTCGAGAAGAAGGAAAATCGATTGTTGCGATATCAGGAAGATATCGCCGAGCCGCAGTTCAAACCGTCGACGATCGAGCGCGATCTCGCCAACACCCATCCCGGTATGCGGCTAAAGGACAAGGGTAGTAGTTACTTGGATGTGTTCACGGTTTGGCGTTGGCATGAAATGTCGTTCAAGAGTTTTGTGGGTGTGTATGGATACATGAATATCTTTGGACCGGGCGGTTACTACAAGATTATCGGTCTTTTTTACGCCGCATTCGGCGCACACCTATTCGTCCTAATATTAATTCGGCGTCGACGCGATGAGCTTGTCGTGACGGGGATCCTGCTGATCGGCGCTGCGATCACGATGTTCATATCAAGCTATTTGTCGTGGAGTTATGCGGTTCAGGCTCAAGGTCGCTATCTGTTCCCCGTGCTTCCGATGATCGCGATGTTTCTTTATGCCGTGAGAAGCGCGGTTAGTCGGACGATCCTGACGGGCTTCGTCCTGACATGTTTCCTGCTCTCGGCCTACTCTTTTATTTTTTTCGGTTTGGGGAAAATAAACTCATTGCCCGTCCCGGGTACGCCTGTAGAGACGTCCGAGACGGCGCCTCGCCCGGTGGTACGACGTGAGCAGCTTTGAATCTTTGACGATTGCGGCGTAGCTCTCGAGCTCGCTTATGCGCTCGTTCTGGATTCGATAACGAACAACAGAGTCGAATCGATCTCCGAGCGATTCAAAAAAGTTACGGATCAACTGCTGATCGTGCGGGTCGGCTTCGAAAAGGAACTTCAGCGGCTCTGGAATTGCCTTTCCCACACTCAACACACCCAGACCATGGCTGTGCAGGAATTCGAAGTTCGGACGCCCCTTCGTTATCTCGCTCCAATATTTCCATACCCCGAAACCTCTTTCGCGTACGGTTGTATCGTGAAAGATAACGATGCCCGTGTCGGACATCTTCGACAGCCACGTTTCGTGATCGTGCCGCACAGCGTCGTAGGTGTGAAATCCGTCGATATGCAGTAGGTCGATCGTTCCATCGGCAAAGCTCGGCAGTGCTTCATCAAACCTCGACCGAACCAGTTTGGAAAAATCGGAGTAAAGCGGGTCATGGTGCTCACGCAGTCTTGTCTGAACCTCTTCGCTGCGCTCGCCGGCGTGTTCGTCACCTTGCCAGGTATCGATACCGAAACACTGCGTAGTCGTGCCAACCGACTTTACGGCCTGACAAAACGTGCAGTATGAGACGCCCCGATCGACGCCCAACTCGACAAAGATCTGCGGTCGCAATGCGCTGATCAAGAACATCGCAAACGGAAGATGGCCAGCCCACGCCGTTTCCTCCAGCCAGATCGGCATTTCCAGACAGACGGGATTTTCCAGCGGGTTAAAATTCATTTCGTCGAGACCGAGGATGTTTCAAAGTCGATAACGGGGCGAACGGCACCGGTCATCTTTCCTCCAAAATCGCCTCGCGCTCCGTCGCCGGTCATCGGGTCGAACACGTTGAAGCTGACTGCATCGCGAGCGTTAAAGTGAACCTCCATTTTCGGAAGGTACGTCACAATGGCGCAGTTTACAATGAACGAGCCTTCCGACATGAGATCTCCCGGTATCCAAGCGGTCGTGACGTACGCGCCTTTTTCTTTCTGTCGGCGTTTCCATTCGCTCACGTCCTGGACCGTGAAAACATGCACGCCCTCGGTGTTATATATCTGGAAATTCGGAAGAAGGATCTCGCCGCGACGAAGCGCCTCGTAAGTCATCTCTATCCCGATCGGTTTCCTGATGTCGAAGGACCCGGTCGTATCGCCGTCCGCGTTGACGATCCTCATTTTTATGAGCCGCACGGAATCGCTCTTGGGCTCGTGAGGGTCGTCTGAAAAATCCCGTTCGCTCTTAATTCCCCAGCCTGCCGCAACGTATTCCTCGACGACATTCGTCGCGGGTCCATCGCTTACTATCGTGCCGTTATTGAGCGCGATCGCACGATCGCAAAGACGGATGATCGACGCCATGTCATGCGAAACGAAGACGACGGTTCGTCCCGATTCGCCGACGTCACGCATCTTTCGCAGGCATTTCTTTTGGAACGACATGTCCCCGACGGCAAGCACCTCGTCGACGATCAGGATTTCGGGATCCAGGTGCGCGGCGACCGAAAACGCTAGCCGCATGTACATTCCGCTCGAGTAATGCTTGACGGGCGTGTCGAGAAACTCTTCGATCTCGGAGAAATCGACGATCTCGTCAAACTTTCGTTTAATCTCGGCACGCTTCATCCCGAGGATCGCACCATTCATATAGATGTTCTCACGACCCGAAAGCTCGGAGTGAAACCCGGTGCCCACCTCGAGCAAGCTGCCGACGCGACCACGTATCGATGCCTTGCCGCCGGTCGGTTTTGTTATCCGCGATAGAATTTTCAGCAGCGTCGATTTCCCAGCGCCGTTGTGTCCGATCAAGCCAAGTCGCTCACCGTCGTCAACCGAAAAACCGACATCACGCAGCGCCCAGATCGTATGTTTTGGCTCGGCCGGCTTGAACAAACCCGTCAGCACCTCGCGCACCGAATTAGCCTGACGCGATCCGAGCACGTACTGTTTCGATAAATTGTCTGCTTTTATTACCTGCATCGGTTCAAATGAGATCGGCGAACGAGTCTTCCATCGACTTGAAAACAAAAAGCGAAACAAGCAACAAGACGACCAGCGACGCGATCGAAACGCCAATCACCGGCCAGTCGAACGGCGATCCGAACAGTGAGCTTCTAAATCCGTCCAGAATGCCAGTCAGTGGATTGAGAGCAAAAACGAGCCGCCATTTTTCCGAAAGCAGTGACGTCGGATAAAAGATCGGCGATGCGATCATCCACACTTGCAGAAGGAACGGGAGCGCAAATTTCACATCGCGAAACCTGACATTCAGCGCCGAGAAAAGCGTCCCGAATGCAATGGCGACACCAACGCCAAGGAGAATGAATAAAGGCGAGAGCAAAAACTGTGACGTCGGTACCACTCGGAAATAGATCATCATTCCGACAAGAATAATGAGACCGAAAATAAGGTCGAAAAGAGCGCCAAGCGTCGCCGCGACCGGGACGATCAAGCGAGGAAAATATACCTTCGTGACGAGATTTGTATTGTTGACAAAGCTCGAACTGGCGAGAGAAACCGAATTATGCACGAAGAGCCAGATGATCAAACCGCTAAGCGCGAACAGCGGATAGGAGATGTTTCCCGTATCAAAGCGCGCAAAGTTGCTGAAGATGACCGTGAAGATCGCCGTCGTGAGAACGGGTTGGAGCACCGCCCACGTGACGCCGATCAACGTCTGCTTGTAACGGATCTTGATATCGCGGACGGTCAGGAAGTAAAGAAGCTCGCGATAGTTCCAGACTTCGCCGAGATCAAGCGACGCGAAATGTCCACCCGGCTCGATAGTTGTAGTCTCAGTGCTCTCGGTCATTCGTTCCCGCTTCCCGCCTGCAATAAATCTTGTAGATTTCCATACCGCTCTGCCCCATCACGCCGTTTTCGTTTCCGGTTCCACTGAAATAGTGTCTGCGGGATGGCGAGTCGAATGGCGGTTCGCAGCGCGTCCGAGATCGAATCTGCACTGCGAAGGTTTTCGATGAAGAAACGTAAAGCTTCGTACCGGAACCCATGACGAACAAGGTTCTCTGCGGCCGCAAACTTCATTCGTGATTGCACTCGTGCTAGCTCCGCGTCGTTTAACCCGAGGTCCGGTGCGAGTCGCTCTTGTGCGGCGGCCATCTCTTCATACATCAATGGCAGATCGTCGCTCGCATTATCGCCGTGCTGCCGCCATGCACACAACAGGTGCTCGTTGCGGGCGAACCCACCTTCCATCGAGAGCTTTAGGTACATCTCGTAGTCTTCGAGTCGCGACGCTTCGTTCCACCGATATTTCGCCAACACCGAACGGCGATGCAGTACGCCAGGTGACGAGAAGACTGAACCGCGTAATAGCATTGGCCGAAGATCTCCGTCGGCAAAATCGGTCCATTCGGCGGTCGAGTCAAACACATTGCCATCCTCGTCGACGAGATATGCATGTGCAAACGCCAACACCGCGTTCGGTCGGGCGTTTAGCAAACTCGTCTGCTCAGCGAGAAACGACGGAAGCCAAACGTCGTCCGATCCGAGGTATGCAAAAAACTCGCCGCTCGAGGCTGAGAGAGCTTCATTCAAGGTTGCGCAGAGTCCGCGATTCGCACGTACGATCAATTCGGTGTCGAACGGACAATCGTTCAAAACGCGTTCGATTATCGCGACCGACCCGTCGCTCGAGCCATCGTCGATGACAAGCAACTTCGTCGGCCGCAGCGTCTGACTTATAATCGACCCCAGGCATTGCTCGACGAACGGTGCGTGATTATACGACGGAACGACGACGAAAACTTTATCCTGATTCTCAGTTGCGGGCGAATCCATCTGCCTTGCTGCGATCTAAAAAATGAGAACACATTTGATTTGGTTTGTCATTAGAACTCACAAATCGTTTCGTGTTCTTGTTCGTGTGTTACGTGGTTTGGCTTTCTCTTGGGACCACCAGCGCTTTAAGAGTAACCACGAAACACACGAAAGGACACGAACGTCCCCGAAACACCCGGATAGTCTCATCGAATGAAGGTTCTTCATCTTCTTGATTCCCTTGACCGCGGCGGTGCCGAAGCGCAGGCTCTCGATGTTTGCGGTAACGCATCGCGGTTCGGTCTCGAGATGACGCTCGTCACGGCGAAGGACGGGGTGATGGAACAGGATTTTCGGGCAACCGGTGTCAAATACATCCGGCTAGAAAGAAAACTTCCCATCGACTTCCGCCTCGTTTTCCGACTCCGCCAGATTATCAAGGAACGTGAGATCGAGATCGTCCATGGCTATCAGGCCGTCGACGGTCTTCAT
>JBKJOR010000142.1:0-3849 GCA_046595575.1 Pyrinomonadaceae bacterium
CGAGCTGCCTGATTTGAAAATCGGCCGCCTCTGTATTCGAAACTCTGGAAACCCTCGTCGCGCGCACTGACCGACTCGCCCCAGTCTCCGAAGAAAGGTCCGCCATCGCCCAAGGGACGAAAGACCGTGAGGTAATCGCCGACCTGTACATTGTCTTCGGCACCGAGGTCGATATACACGATCTGGTCACGGCTGATTGCTTCGACATTGTCGCGAGCCATGAATAAACGGCCGACGGCCTTACCGCTCGGATCCGCGAAAAGATCAATTGCCGCACGCTGGCGATAAACGGGTGCGATCCGCGCCTGCATCGGTTGAACGAGATCGCCGAGCATAATGTTATCGCACGACGTCTTTACACGAGCGACGGACACTTCGTTCTTAACCCGGATCACTTCGACGGCTCCGACCTCTTGCACGTAAAAACCGAGATGGCCCTTTCTGGTCCAACGCGTCTTCACTTGGCCCCGCGGCCGCACAACGCTGAAAACGTCGCCGACGTTGACACCTTTGTTCGATCCGGCGTTTATGTATACGAAATTGCCCTGGCTATAGTTGAACTGCTCCTGCTCTTCAACAGCGCCGACTAGCTTTCGGCTGGTGTCTATCGATGAAGTTTGAACATAACCAGCGCAATAAACATTATTTCTCTCCGCGACACGCATTGTGCGATCGACGGGGGCGATAACGGTCAGAGGCTTTTGCGCTGCCGCGGTTGCGGCACAAATGGTGAAAGCTGCGAAAAAGGCCGCAGCAACTCTTTTGCTAACGAATTGGAAACTCACGTTTTTCTCCTTTACTTCGTGTGAATTGATTAGAAGAGAATCCCGAAGAAGAGGCGGAGGATTCTGAAAAACAAAGGCAGTTAAGCCATTGGCTGGCCACTAACATCGTAACCTTTTGGAGAAAAACGCGTCAACAGTTATTTTTCATTGTTTAACACTCATTGTGTAGCCTTTGCGGGCTGAGTTAGATCGACCTCTTTTTGAGTGTCTAAATTGTAGATCCCGTCTCGCACCCAATCTTCATTTGCGCATAAAAGTGGCTCTTTGCTAGTATCAACGTTCGCCGCGTCGCCCCGCACACAAGCCGGTGTAGCTCAGTTGGTAGCGCAGTTGATTTGTAATCATCAGGTCGTAGGTTCAAGTCCTATCACCGGCTCCATTTAACTCTAATAACGTAATAGCTTGATAGGACAGTCGTCGGACTTTCCCGACTACATGTTCGTATTGGTGTGCCTATAGTGTGCCAAGTGTTGTCTTCTTGATTAACCAATCAATTATATGCAACTCCATGGAGGGCTCGTGGTGCAGCGACCAAAGTGGTGGCGGGGGGTTGAACTCCCGACCTCGGGGGTGGGCGGATCTTGATCCAGCCGCGAAGGACGAGGAGAAAGCCGCCTGCGTCAAACAACTCGCACAGCGGTATCAGATCGAGCCCGAAGCACTCGCCCGGAAGACAGGCATCGAATTGGCAAGGAGGATGATGGATACGGTCGTCCCAGCCGTGGCGCTGTCTTGCTCGGGTATCGCTGGGCGCTCGCCAAGTATTGCGATGTCCCGGGCTTCTGGATCTCATCTCGGGGCCAAGTCTATTGGTGGATGTTGTTGTCGAAGCTGCTTGCGTCATTTCCCAATAAAAGTGATATGATTCGCGCAAATTCCCACCCTTTATCCGTAATCGCTTACAACATCATGAAAAAGCTTCTTACCCCTGCGCGTTTATTTATAGCTACTCTCGTCGCAATCGTGCCGGCTGTCTCAGTAATAGCAAATCCAAGATGGGAGGTCCTGTTCTCCGGGAAGTCGACCGATGCCTGGCGCGGCTTTCGGCAGGAGGGCTTTCCGACAAAATGCTGGTCGGTCGAGAACGGAACCTTAAGGACGATCGCGGGCTGCCGCAGAGCTGACGGGGTGGACATTATCAGCAAGGCCGTGTATCAGAATTTCGACTTAAAGCTTGAATGGCGGGTGGCACCGGGCTCGAACAGCGGCATTATGTATCTCGTTTCCGAAGACGCGAATGCAACGTGGTTGACGGGTCCTGAAATGCAGGTCCTAGATGACGGAAAGCACGCGGATGGCAAGAACCCTGTTACTTCGGCAGGCGCTCTTTATGGCTTGATCGCTCCTACGAACAAAAAGCTACGTGCCGTTGGCAAATACAACAGCGTCCGCATTACCGTCATAAACGGCCACGTTGAATATCGCCTAAACGGAAAGAAGGTGGTCGAATTCGATCTGGAGAGCGAGGCGTTGAACACGCTTATCGCGCAGAGCAAGTTCAAAGATTTCCCGCGCTTTGCCAAGAATCGGGAAGGTCATATCGCTCTGCAATATCACGGCGACGACGTTTGGTATCGCAATATAAAGATCCGGGTCTTGCCCGCGAAGTGAGGCGAGATGTGATCTCGTTTTTTATTGAGGAATATGCTATATGAAACGACGACAATTCCTTAAAGGCGCTGCAGCCGCGGCCGCCCTTGCTTTTCCGTCAGCGCGGCCTGCTTACACGCAGCAGCCGGAGTTCCGTACTCCGACTCCGACCCCCACGCCCACGCCGGTACCCACTCCGGCTGTTCCGCCGGTGTCGCCACGCCTATTCTCGGATCTTCCGAAGGTTGCGTCCGACGTCCCCGACCTTGCGGCGCACGCAACGCACCGCTTTTTCACCGAGGAGCAGTTCGCGGCGCTCCAAAAACTCAGCGACATACTTTGTCCGACCATACCCGGCAGTCCCGGGGCGGTCGAAGCCCGCGCCGCCGAGTTCCTTGATTTTCTTATCGGAGCTTCGCCGGCGGACCGCCAGCAAGTTTACCGCGCCGGCCTGGACAAGCTGAACAAAGAATCCGCAAAGCAATTCAAAAAGCCATTCGCGGGCGTGGACGCGGCGCAATCTGCAATTCTACTCTCACCGCTTCGCCAGCCATGGACCTTTGAGCCGCCCGCCGAGCCTTTGGCGCGTTTTCTGCGCGAGGCGAAGCAGGATGTTCGCAGGGCAACGTTCAACTCGCGCGAATGGAGCACGGCACCGGGCCGCGACCCGGACGATGCGGTGGGCTGGTATTTTTACGCGATCGATTGAGCAAGGCATATTATGGCT
The DNA here is from genome assembly GCA_046595575.1 of Pyrinomonadaceae bacterium. Taxonomy (GTDB): domain Bacteria; phylum Acidobacteriota; class Blastocatellia; order Pyrinomonadales; family Pyrinomonadaceae; genus OLB17. The sequence goes on from JBKJOR010000142.1 coordinate 3,103, forward strand.
GAAAACAAATATGACATATTGATCATCGGCTCTGGTGCATCCGGCGGAATGGCTGCGTACACGCTCACGCAAAAAGGGCTGAAATGTCTCATGCTCGATGCCGGGCCGGCTATTGATTTCGAGCGCCACCTCGGCCGCAAACCCGTTTTTGAGTTGCCATATCGCGGCCTTGGCAAACCGGGACGACTGAAACACGTCTTACAGGCAAATGAATTCAACGCGAATCTATACTTGGATGAGGCTCTGGCCCCATATACGTATGATCCGAAGGAACCTTATAACTGGGTGCGCGTGCGGGCGGTCGGGGGAAAGACGCTCGCTTGGGGACGAGCAACTCCTCGCATGAGCGATCTTGAACTCAAGGCCAAAGATCATGATGGTTTCGGCGACAACTGGCCGATCAGCTATGCCGATCTCGCGCCTTACTATGACAAAGTTGAACCCATCTTCCGCGTCACGGGACGCAATGAAGGGCTGCCACAACTTCCCGACGGGATATTTGTCGAAAACGATACGCCGGATGCCGAAACCACCAAGCGATTCGCCGCGGCTGGGAAATCTCGCGGCATGTCCGTCACGAAATTACGAGTCGCCCTCGGCAGCAATCGGCTCGCGAGTTCGTTCAATCTCCTGCTGCCCGTCGCGCAGAAAACCGGGAATTTGACCATTGTGCCGAACGCCGTTGTTCGGTCCATCACCACTGATAAGAAGACAGGACTGGCGAGCGAGGTCAACTTTGTGGACCGG
>JBKJOR010000162.1:0-9420 GCA_046595575.1 Pyrinomonadaceae bacterium
CGTGTCTTCTCGATCGCCTTGCCGGACAATGCCGAATCGAATGCGGTTCTAAGATACGGTTCGGTGACCGCCTTACCGCTCTTATCGTTGTCGATCGCTCCGTGATACAGCAGCGTGTTCTTTGCGTCGAAGTAGTAGGCTTCGGGCGTTACGGTCGCACCTAGCTTGTCGGCGAATACATTTCCCTTGTCGATCAGCACCGGAAACTTGTAGTTCTCGGCAGCGTTCGTTTTGACCCATTCGGCCGACTCGGTGTGGTTCGAGTTGATCCCGATGAATGTGATTCCCTTCGCTTGATAGTCAGCAGCGACCTGGCTTATGCGTTCGTTGTATTGCTTCACAACCGGACATTGGGCCGAGAGAAATACGATGACTGTGCCGTTCTTTCCTTTCAGGTCGTTGAAGGACTGCATCTTGCCGCTTGTATCCGGCAGTGAAAAATTTTCGAGTGTCGTGCCAACCGCAAAATCGGCGGCATTACCTATGGTGGGTGTCAGAACAAATGCGAATAGGGTCAAGATCGCAAGAAAGGCAGCGCTATTTCGTAACATGTATTGATACTCCTTTTGGTCAAGAATGACCTGTATTTTAACAAGCGTGATCTATTGGGACAAGTAGTTGCACATTTGACGCACAGAGGCGTCGGATAGTTTCCTGACAGTGTCGCCCTTGGCGCTCCGGAGAGTTAGGGAATTGTGTCCGAACGCATCGCCCCGCTGACTAGTGGTATAATTTTCGCGTTTTCCCGTGCCAAAAATCGGTCAACAGTTTTCCCAGTACCGGATCGTCTCGCCGCTTGGATCCGGCGGTATGGGAGAGGTGTACCTTGCCGAGGACGATCAACTCCACCGGAAAGCCGCACTAAAATTTCTTGCATCCGAATTCATCTCCAATCCGGATCACCTCCAGAGATTTATTCGTGAAGCCCGAGCCGCATCGGCACTTAATCACCCCAATATCTGCACGATCTACGAGATCAAGGCCGATGGAGACGCACCTTTCATCGCGATGGAATACCTCGAAGGCGAGACGGTTTCGGCGATGATAAGGCGGCGGCGGCGAAACGTCCGCCAGACGCTCGATGTCGCGAATCAGGTCTGCAGCGCCCTGGTCGATGCTCACGAGGCGGGTATCGTCCACCGCGACATTAAACCCGCGAACATAATTATCACGAACCGCGGTCCGGCGAAGGTGCTCGACTTCGGTCTTGTGAAGCTCGTCGATGGCGACAACGCTGCGATCAATGCAAACCAGTTCCTCACGAAGGCCGGTATGATCGTCGGCACCGCGTCGTACATGTCGCCCGAGCAGGCACGAGGTCTGGATGTCGACGGGCGGACCGATGTCTGGAGCCTCGGCGTTGTGCTCTATGAGATGCTGACGGGCAGCTTGCCGTTCAGCGGCGAGACTTCAACGGACACGATCGCGGCGATCCTGACTAAGACACCTGTTCCTCCGTCGCAGTTGTATCCGAGCATTGCGCCCGAGTTGGAAAGGATCGTTCTGAAAACGCTTCGATCCAATCGGGACGAGCGATATCGAACCGCAAGCGCACTGCTGAGCGATATACAGGAGTTGATTCGCCGCGTGGAATTCGAAGCTGAGCTTCAGCGGTCATCACCGGCCGCATCCGCCGACGAGGATACGTTCATCTTCGACAAGGCTCCGACTGAGGTCGCGGTACGAAAGACCCAGGGGGCCGCCGAATCCGGGAACAAAAGCGGCCGGATCAGCAACCTGCGGAGCTACCTTTCTCAGATCATCGGCCGCCGGGCCGAGATTTCTGCGATCGCTCAATTACTAAGGGACGACAAAATCCGGCTCGTCACGATGACCGGCATCGGCGGTACGGGCAAGACCCGGCTCGCGCACGCTGTCGCGGAAACAATGATGGATGAGTTCGCGGATGGGGTCTTCATGATCGAACTCTCGTCCGTATCGCTTCCCGAACTCGTCCCGGCTTCGATCGCACAGCCGCTCGGCGTTAAGGACGCGGGAGGACGGCCGTTTCTCGACATACTCAAGGACTATCTGTCGGATAAGCAGATGCTGCTCGTGCTCGACAATTTTGAGCAGATCGTTGAGGCCGCACCGCAGATCGCAGAGATCCTTGTCGCGGCCCCTTCGTTAAAGATTCTCGTCACCAGCAGATTTCTACTTCGGATCACCGCCGAACGGGAGTTCGTCGTGCCGCCGCTCTCGCCGCCGCCGAACGAGCCGCTATCTTCGTTTGAAAAGCTTAGCCGAAATGAGGCGGTCAGGCTCTTCGCCGAGCGGGCCCTGTCCGCGGACCCGAGTTTCGGATTGACCGACGAGAACGTCCGCGGCGTAGCCGCGATCTGTTCCCGGCTCGAGGGCCTGCCGCTCGCGATCGAGCTTGCAGCCGCCCGGACGCGCGTCCTCACGCCGAAGGCAATTCTTTCAAAGCTCGACAGCCGGCTGCAGTTTCTTCGAGGCGGACCACGTGACCTGCCCGAACGCCAGCGGACGATGGAAGGAGCGATCGACTGGAGCTACGATCTGCTCGACGAGGACGAGAAGGCGGTCTTTCGACGATTGGCTGTATTCTCGGCGAGTTTCTCGCTGGAGGCGGCCGAGGCTATCTGCGGCGATAGCGACTCAACCAATGAGATCCTGGTCATCGATATCGTCTCTTCGCTTCTCGATAAAAGCCTGCTTCGACGAATCAACGGTCAAGGAGCCGAACACCGCTTTTCGATGCTCGAGGTCGTCCGCGAATATGCGGCAGATACGCTCGAGGCCGCCGGCGAACACGATTCGATCGGCCGTGCCCACGCCGAATATTTCGTAGGCCTTGGCGAAAAGGCCGAGCCGTTTCTTCAAGCCGCACACTCGGCGGAATGGCTGGATCGCTTGGAGGACGAGCACGACAATCTGCGAGCTGCAATGCAGTGGTCTTTGACCAACGAACCGCATATGGCCGTTCGACTCGCCGCGGCGGTGCGAAACTTCTGGCTTCTGCACAGCCACTTGAGCGAAGGCTACCGGTGGTTGAAGGCTGCTCTCGAACGCGGCGGCGATCCTCCGCCCGAGCTGCGTTTCAAGGTGATGAACGGTCTCGGGCTTGCCGCACGGTTTCGCGGCGATTACGAGACGGCGAGGAAGGCTTACGCGGACGGGCTTGCCGCCGGTCAAGAAGCCGGCGATAGGCAAGGCGTCGCGTTATCAAGCCGCGGGCTCGGTCTGGTCGCAATGCAGCAGGGCGACGCACCGGCGGCGCGAAAATATTTCGAATCGGGTATCGCGATTAGCCGCGAGCTGGACGACAAATTCGGTATCGCCATCAGCCTCAGCTTTCTCGGAGACCTAGCCCGCACTGAACGCGATTTCGCGAGAGCTCGGCCATTGTTCGAAGAGTCACTTGGGTTGTTTCGTGATCTGGATAACAAGAGCGCGCTTAGCGACGCCCTCAATAATCTGGGTGCTACATGCTTCGGAGAAGGCGAACTAATCCTGGCAAAGAAATATTTTGCAGAAGCCGCCGAGATCGCTCTCGACCTCGGGAACAAGATGACGATCTCCTATTCGATCGACGGCTTTGCCGCACTCGCGGTCGAGAGCGCGGATCTGGATCGGGCTATGGAATTGTGCGGTGCGGCGGAGGGTCTTCGCGACTCGATAGGTTATAAGATCGAACCCGCCGAAGAGATATTTCGTCTCGCCTATGTGGAGAAGCTGCGTTCGCAAGTACCTGACGAGGATTTCGTAGAAGCCAATGCGCGGGGCCGTGCGACCTCCCCGGAAGACGTTATCAAGCTGGCCATCGATGATGAGCCGGAAAGCGATCGGGAATCCGTCACCTAACCAAACAACCTGGGTAATCTTCGCTGCAGATTTTTCGGAAGGAGAATCTCCATCGCGTCGTCGACCGTGACGATCCCGGCAATATCTCCCTCGTCATCGACCACGGGAAGCGCGAGCAGATTATATTCCGCGATTGTGTGTGCGGCCTCCTCGGCCGAATCCGCCGGATGGGCTGCACGGAACTCGCTACGCATCACCTCGGATAACGGGCGTGTCGGATCGGCAAGGATCAGGCTGCGAAGGCTGATCAGCCCGCACAGCTTCCAGGAATTCTCTTCTTCGACGACATACAGGTAATAGATCATGCCGGGCGTCTCCGCCATTTCGCGAAGACGGGCGATGGCTTCGCCGGCGGTCAGCGTCCTCGGGAACACAATAAACTCCGTCGTCATCAACCCGCCCGCCGTATCGTGATCGAAATGCATGAGCTCGGCGACATCCGCCTTCTCGTCATCTTCCATCAGGTCGAACAACTCCTGGGCTTTCTCATCGTCCATTTCGTCGAGAACGTCGACGGCATCGTCGGGCGACATCTCCTCTAAAATGTCTGCCGCCCGCTCTTCGTCCATTTCCTCGAGGATCCGGGCCTGCGCTTCGGTCGACATCTCCTCAAGTGTGTCGGCGGCGATTTCGTTATCCAAGCTTTCGACGACTTCGGTCCGGTGTATGGGCGACAGTGTTTCTGCTAACTGCGCAATCTCGACCGGATGAAGTCGCGACAGCTTGTCCTTCGACGATTTCAATTGCACGGTCACCGTCGCCGTGTCTGTAGCCAGATAACCGACGTCCGCCCAATCGAGGACTTCGACCGGGCGCGTGCTTCCGTAAAAGCCTTTCGGCATAAGCCGCCGCAGAAATCCCTGGAGGCTCACATCCGCACCCGTCACCCGCCAGAAATCGCCGACATCGATAAGCTGCACGTCGTTAACCCGCACGACGCGTTTTCCATCGACATCGATCAACTGATTGTCTAGCACGTCCTTTGCCAGCAGAACTTCCCCTTCCCTCCGAACAAACGGTGTCAGATCGAGCTTTGCCGAGCTCATCCGGGCGCCCTGCTCCGTCAGCGATGCGATGTTTCGTCGCGGAATAAAGAAGCTCCTTCGACGAAGTCGCGCGACGACGCCAATTACCGGCGGGTAATCGTCGCTCCCATACCGGACCAGAACGTCACTGATCGACGCGATCTTGTCGTTTCGGGCGTCGATTATCGGCTGGCCGATTATCTGCGAGACATAAAGCATTAGGCCTAAGATAGCCCAAATCGTCTGAAATTCAGAAGAGGCAGATTTACCTTTACGGCTCGCGTTACGAGTGCTATCCTTCTATCAACACTGTGACAAACAGTGTTGGCCATTTGCCAAATATCGGAAACATTCCTTCTTTTGGAGTTTTTAGTATTTAGGAACAGTAGCCATCGAGCTAGGCCGTTCACCCTCACCCGGAAATCTGCAGTTACAGCATGTACGCGACGCGTTTTAGGATCGTGACGTCGCTTGTTCGCCTCAAATGAAAAGAATTGCCCTACCAATTATTGCCCTTTGCTGTCTCGCCGTGTCGGGCTACGGCCAAAAAAACACAAAAGCTTTCGACAACTTTGACCGTTCTCAGGGCGTTCAGGTCCACATGGCTGCCACGCCTATGCCTGTCGTAAAAGTTCCGGTTAAAAAGGGAAAGCGTGGAAGAGGCACGAAATTGCAGGTCGTTGTCGAAGATAAATACCCGAAGAAGACAGCGAAAACCGGTTGGACGGTCGCGGTGACGGACGGCCTCGCTCACCGAGAATCAGTAACCAATTTCGGTACGATGAACCCGAAAATGGTATCGACCGTTCCGCTCAAGGGATTTACTACCGGTAATCTCTATCACGACGCATTTATTCTCGATTCCAGCCGGCGATACAATATCGATCCGCTGCTGATCTATGCCCAGATGCATCAGGAATCTTCGTTCAAGCTGAAGGCAACATCGAATAAGGGCGCGAGCGGCTTGATGCAGTTGATGCCGGCGACCGCGAGACGATTCGGTGTGACCAGCATCTACGATCCCAAGCAAAATATCGAAGCCGGTGTCCGGTACATGCGCTGGCTGCTCAACACGTTCAACGGCGATATTGTCTTGGCCCTTGCCGGTTATAACGCTGGCGAAGGTGCGGTCATAAAGTACGGCAGGAACGTTCCTCCTTACCGTGAGACTCAAGAATATGTTCGCCGTATAACGTCACGCTACAGTGCGATCACGGACGGACGGTTCGTCCATAACGCGAGACCGATCGATCGACAGTCGGCCAAACTGGTCCAAAGAGAGTCGCAACCGCTGAACATCTATGATCGGAGCGTGCTGGCCGTAAGGACCGCGGACGGAAAAATGATGCTGATGAATCAATAAAATTTGCGAACTGCCGATGTGACTTTCCCTCTTCTCCATTTTTCTTCGCCAATGTGCGGCCGGTACCGAACCGGCCGCTTTTTTTGTTTACGGGCGGATTCTTGTATCATTGCGCGAAGTAGACATCTCGACCCTATGTATTGCACAAAATGCGGAAAGGAAAATCCTGACGATGCCGTTTACTGCCAGAAGTGTGGGCGGACGTTTGAAGCGGAAGACGAAACGCGGGTTGCGACGAGAAGCGACGGGCCGGCCCGGAGCGCGATCTCGCTCAAGGACGATAAGACACAAATTTTTTCGGTGACGCCGACCTTGAAGTTCGTGTACGCGGGTTATGTGGCCACGGTACTAGCGGCGTTTCTCGTTGTAGTTCTGATCACCATTTTCCTGCCTGCTGTGTCGCCGCTGATCGCGGTGATCGTTGGCTTGCTCTTGATGCTTGTGCCGCTTTATTTTCACCTAAGGAAAAAGCTGGTTCGTTACACGCTTACCGATACCATGATCGAGATCGATCGTGGTCTCATCTCGCGTACCACTCAGAATATTCCCCTCCGACGCATACAGGATGTGACCGTATCCGCGACTGCAATGCAGAGACTGCTTGGGTTTGGTGACATAATTATCGATAACGCCAGCGAAGATGGCGGGAAGGTCGTGCTCGACGATATAGACTCGCCAAAGCAGTATGCGGAGAAACTGCTTACACAGATGAGACAGTTAGAAAGGTGAAAAGGGAAAGTGTGAAAAGGTGAAAAAGATCTTTGTGACGGGCGGTGCGGGGTTCATTGGATCCGCGTTTGTTCGTCTGGTATTAAAAGAAAGCGCAGACATCGAGATCGTTGATCTCGATTCGCTTACGTACGCCGGAAATCTCGAGAACCTCAACGGCATCGATGACGCCCGGCACAGATTTGTTCGCGGAGATATCTGCGATCGCGAGGTAGTCCTCGACGCGTTGCCCGCGGATTGCGACGCGATCTTTAATTTTGCGGCTGAGTCGCACGTCGATCGAAGTATTAGTTCGGCCGATGAATTCCTTCGAACAAACATCCTCGGCACCCAGGTACTGCTCGACGCGGCCCGAGCAAAGAATGTCCGGCGCTTTGTACAGGTCTCGACCGATGAGGTGATGGGAAGCCTGCCCGACGATAGCGACGAATTTTTTACCGAGGCTTCGCCGCTTCAGCCTAATTCCCCGTACGCCGCGTCGAAGGCCTCGGCGGAGTTCGTCGTGCGCGCCGCACGAGAGACGTTCGGTCTCGACACGGTTGTCACGCGCTGCGGAAACAATTACGGACCGCGCCAGTTTCCCGAAAAGCTTATACCGCTGATGATCGCAAACGCGATAAATGACGACCCGCTTCCGATATACGGCGACGGTAAGAATGTCCGCGACTGGATATTTGTCGACGACCACTGCCGGGGGATCTGGAAGGCGTACGAGAAAGGAGTCTCGGGTGAGGTTTACAACATCGGCGCCCGAAACGAAAGACAGAATCTTGACGTGGTCGGGTCGCTGCTGGACGCCCTCGGAAAGCCGCGCAGCCTGATCACGTTCGTTACCGATCGACTCGGCCACGATCGCCGATACGCGATCGATCCCGCCAAAGCCGAAACTGAACTCGGGTGGAAACCGCTCGTCTCGTGGGACGAAGGATTGAAGTTAACGATTGATTGGTATCGCGACAATCAGGCGTGGGTCGAGCATATTCGAAACGGAGACTACCGGAACTACTACAAGTCGATGTACGGAACGGCTCTCCGATAAGAGTTACGCCGTCAGGTGTTACTGCTTACTAAACGACTTCACGCCTTACGGCGTAACTCTTACATCCTTCAGAATGAAGATCATTATTACGGGTGCAAATGGAATGGTCGCTCGCGCAACCATTCGTCGCTCTCATGAGATCGGAGACCAGGTCGTCGGATTGACACGACAGGATCTCGATATCGGCGATGGTGACGCGGTCGTTAACGCGTTTAAAAAGCTCCGGCCCGACGGCGTTATCAACTGTGCTGCGTACACCGATGTCGACGGGGCCGAATCAGAACCCGAGGCGGCGCGAAATGCGAACACACTCGGTGTCGGGAATCTAGCGGCGGCAGCTAGTGAGATTGGTGCGCGATTCGTCACGATCTCAACCGATTATGTGTTCGACGGAGCGAACACGGGTTTTTACACAGAAGACGATCTACCGAATCCGCAGGGAGTCTACGCTGTGACGAAACGCGAGGGCGAAGTGCTTGCGATCGAGGCGAATGATCAAGCTGTCGTGGTCCGTTCGGGCTGGATCTACGGTTCGGGTGGGACCAATTTTTTGAGCGTGATGCACAAACTGCTTCGCGAGGGAAAGAAGATCAAGGCGATCGGCGACGCTTATGGTACGCCGACGTTTGCTGATGACCTTGCGGCTCGCCTTCGGGATCTTGTCGGGCTCGAAGTTTCCGGAATCGTGCACGTCGCTAACACCGGTCCGGGCACCAGCTATCTTGGGTTTGCGAACAAGCTGTGCGAGATCGGAGGATTTGACCCGGGTTTGATAGAACAAGTATCGGACGCGGACCTCAAACGGCCCGCCCCCAGGCCCGTGAGCTCAAAGCTCGGGAGCGTCAGAACAGAAGAACTCGGACTGGCTCCGGTTCGTGACTGGGAGACAGCGTTGGCTGCGTTCATGGGGTAGGCGGAAAGCAGAAGGCGGAAAGCAGAAGGCAGTAGGCAAAGGAAAGGCGAAGCATGTCGATATGCTTCGCCCCCTGCTTTCCGCCTTCTGCTTTCTGCTTTCCGCCTTCTACCCTACGGCTTGGTACTGTGAATCGTCGTCACAACCTCTTCCATGACCGGGGTCGAAGTGTCGGCGTCGCTCTTCGCATAGTACTCGTAATAACCGGTGCCGTAGTAGTCATATTCCATTGAGCCTGACTTGATGCCATTAAGAACGACCCCGTAGATCCGAGCTCCTATATTTCCGAGGCGGTGCTTGAATCGGCGCATCAGGTGGATCGAGCTCTTTCCTGCCATCGCTACGAGGACAACGCCGTCAACCAATGTGGACAGGATCGCCGCATCGGTAAACGAGATCGCGGGCGGGGAATCGATAATGATGTGCTTATACCGGCCGCGGAGAAACTGAAGCAAGTTCTTCATCTCGTTCGAGCTAAGAAGCTCGGCGGGATTGGGTGGTATCGGGCCGCTCGTGATCACCTTCA
>JBKJOR010000423.1:0-3608 GCA_046595575.1 Pyrinomonadaceae bacterium
CTGACTTACCGGCAGTCCATCCAGCAATTCAATTCGTCAATTGGCGAGGCGGAAGAGGCCCAGCGGCAAAAAGCCGAGCTCGAAAAGGAGCGACGTGTCGAAGCCGAACAATATGCGGCTGATCTGAGCGTCACACTGAAGAAAGAAGAGGTGGCGAATATGGCGCTGCGGAAGAGCGAGGCGGATTTTCAGCATGCGGCGCTGCATGATTCGCTGACAACACTGGCGAACCGGAAGAATCTCAACGAGGTGCTGCGAAAGCTGATCACCACTTACAAGGACGATCCGTCGGCGAACTTTCAGGTGCTGTTCCTGGATATCAAGGGCTTTAAGAAGATCAACGACAGTCTCGGGCATACGATCGGCGATAAGGTTTTGATGATCGCCGCCAAGCGTTTCGTGCGTCTGGTGAATCCGGACGACTTCGTGGCACGCATCGGCGGAGATGAGTTTGCGATCGTGCTTCGCGATCTCGCAACGGTGGGAAAGGCCCTGAAGGTCGCACGGCGAATACACGACAGCATAGCCCAGCCATTTTCGCTCGGCGGTAACAAGATAGACATCGACCTGAATATCGGGATCGCTCCGTGCGATGCCGAGTACGACACGCCGGAAGAAATACTTCGCGACGCCGATATCGCGATGCACTATGCCAAGGAAAAGAGCGACGGGCCCGCCGTTTTTACAAAAGAGCTGCGGTCGCGTTTTCTCGAACGCGTCCGGTTCGAGATGGATCTTCGCACGGCGATCGAACGCAATGAGCTTGCAATGCACTATCAGCCGATAGTCAGTCTCACCGACGGACGTATCGTCGGATTTGAGGCACTGCTCCGCTGGCATCACAGCGAGTTCGGGATGATCCCGCCAAACAAATTTATCCCGATCGCCGAAGCATCGGGGCTGATCCAGCCGATCACGGTTTGGATCTTGAAACAGACGTGCGAACAGCTTGCGAAGTGGCAGACGATCTCGCCCGAATACCGCGATCTGATGGTCAGCGTAAACATCTCAGGCAAGCATCTTTCGAATGACGACCTGATCGATGACGTCGAGCACGCACTCGAGATATCAAAGCTTTCGGCCCACACATTGAAGCTCGAGATAACCGAGAGCACGGCGATGGAAAACGCCGAGCACACGATCAGCGTCCTCAACAAGCTCAAGCATATCGGCGTGCAGCTCAGCATCGACGACTTCGGCACCGGCTACTCGTCGCTGAGCTACCTCCACCGCCTGCCGTTCGACACTCTGAAAATCGACCGCTCGTTCGTTTATCTGGTCGGCGAACGCGGTGAGAATTCACAGATCCTGCAGACGATCATCTCGCTCGCAAAGAACCTCAAGATGCGTGTCATCGCCGAGGGAGTCGAAACGACAAGCCAGCTGGCCGTCCTGCAGAATCTCGGCTGCGACTACGCACAGGGCTTTCTGCTCGCGAAACCAAAGGGCCGCGAAGAAACCGAAGAACTTCTCTACAAACGACACAACTGGCTGCCCGAAGAAGTCTCAGGCCAGTTCGAACGCCCCGAGCTTCCCTTCTCAGACGACTCCCTGCCCGTTTTTTAACGTACGACGGACTGTTGCGAACTGTCCGTCCAGTTTCGCAGGTAGGATGGACTGTTAGTCCGTCCTGTTTTACGCGCCCGGAATATCCTAACGACGAGTGAATACTGTACAAGGACGGACTAACAGTCAGTCCTACGGGCGATTTCGATTAATTAAGAACAAACAATTCCGATTTAAGACGCTGCCGTCGGGCGAGGTTAAGATTGCTACATCGAAAGAACGGATCTGCGGTTTCGCTAATCAACTGGATCTGCCGTTTCGCTCTTAGATAGGTTCACTTCATATCACTCTCCCCGACGATCGGCAGAGAGAATCGAGGTTCGGGATCCGAGCCGAAAGTTCTCTCTGTCGATTTACGTGTTCGCCGAGACGCACCGATTTCCTTTGCGATTAACCCCGGGCGCCATATAATCATTGAAAATCCAATTAACAATGAGGTACCACGCGTTTATGTTTCGAAGATCCCTAGCACTACTTTTTCCGGTAGTTTTTCTTTTCACCAGCCTCTCCGCACAGAACGGATTCAACTATCCGAAGCCAAAAAAGGTCGAGCAGATCGACGATTACCACGGCGTGAAGGTCAGCGATCCGTATCGCTGGATGGAAGATGCGAAATCGACCGATCTGCAGCCGTGGATCGAGGCCGAGAACAAGGTCACCGACGCTTACCTCGCGACCATTCCTCAACGCGAAGCGATCAAGAACCGGCTGACGGAATTGTGGAACTACGAACGTTACTCCGCTCCGGGGAAGATCGGCAATAAATATATCTACTCGAAGAACGACGGTCTGCAGAATCAGAGCGTCCTGTACATCAGCGATTCGATAAACGATCCGGGCCGTGTGCTGCTTGATCCGAATAAGCTTTCGGCGGACGGCACCGCGGCACTGAGCGGCTCGTCCTTTACCGATAACGGAAAACTCTGGGCATACGGCGTCGCGATCGCCGGTTCCGATCGAACCTCATGGAAGGTGATGAACGTCGAGACCGGCGAGCACCTGACAGACACGCTCAAGCCTAACCGCCAGGGTAGTGTCTCGTGGCTGAACGACAACTCCGGATTCTTCTACAGTCGATTCCCCGACGCTGTCGAGGGTGCCGAGCTTAAGAGCCAGAACTTTTTCCAGAAGATGTACTTTCACAAACTCGGGACGCCGCAGTCGGAAGACTTCGTCGTCTATGAGCGACCGGATAACAAGGAATATTTTGTCGGCGGCGGTGTTTCCGAAGACGGTAACTGGCTCGTCGTCTCGGTCGGGAAAGGCACCGAGCGGATGAACATGGTCTATTTCAAAAACCTGAGCATGGAGAAGGCCGGCATCATGCCGCTCGTCGCCGATCTCAAAAACAGTTGGAGCTTTATCGGCAACGATGGCCCCGTATTCTATTTCGAGACCGACAAAGACGCTCCTCGCGGAAAGGTCGTAAAGGTCAACGTTCTCGCACGCGAACACAAGTGGGAAGATGTCATACCGGAATCAACCGACACGCTGAACAACGTACAGTTCTTGAACGATCAGTTCGTGCTGAACTACATGAAGGACGCGTACACGCAGATCAGGATCTACGAAACGACGGGCAAGTTTGTGCGTGAAGTTAATCTTCCCGGCATCGGCTCCGCTGGAGGTTTCGGCGGCAAGCGGAAAGATTTCGAGACCTTTTACACATACTCGAGTTACAACGCTCCACCGACCATCTATCGATACGATATGAAGACCGGAAAGAGCGTCGTGTTCCGCACCGCGGGCGTGAAATTCGATCCGTCGGGCTACGAGGTGAAGCAGGTTTTCTATACGAGCAAAGACGGAACGAAGGTCCCGATGTTCCTGACCTACAAGAAAGGAATCAAGCTCGACGGCACGAACCCGACGCTGCTCTATGGCTACGGCGGATTTAATATTTCGATGACACCCGGTTTCTCCGTCGCACGTCTGCCGTGGCTCGAGATGGGCGGCGTCTATGCAGTCGCGAATCTGCGCGGTGGATCGGAGTACGGAAAGGCGTGGTGGGAAAATGGTGCGAAACTCAAAAAGCAGAATGT
>JBKJOR010000433.1:0-4244 GCA_046595575.1 Pyrinomonadaceae bacterium
GAGACAATTTCCGGTGATCACACCGGTCTTCTCGCGGAGAGGGTCGGAGAATTCGATCCCGGAATCTGTGATCGCTTCGCGGGCAGCGACGATCCCGAAGTGTGAGAACGGGTCGAGCCAAAGTAGCATTTTGTCTTCGAAATGCTCCCGCTCATCAAAGCCGCGAACCTCGACTCCATTCTTAAAACGCATGTCCGAGACGTCTGACTTGGTGATCGGCCCGATCCCCGAACGCCCCGCGCTGAGCGCGCTCCAAAACTCCCCAGCGTTGTTACCCAATCCGGAGATGACGCCAACACCGGTGATTACTACTCTTCTCACTTATTCCTATTTTACTGAGCGGAGGGTTTTTCCCCGGCCGGCAGGTCGCTGTCGGCGTCTGACTCGTTTACCTGTGCAGCTTTCTGCTGATCTCTGAATTCGTCCATCGCGGCCGCGTTCACATCGACACCCCCGGCCTTGGCTTTCAGCAGTGCATCGATACCCTCGACAGCATGGCGAACGCCTTTCATTTCGCTGACGCGATCATCTGGGATTGTCAGGTCAAACTCTTCTTCCAACTCAAAGACGAGGTTCAGTCCGTCGAGTGAATCGAAGCCCAATTCCTCGAAAGTCGTGTCCATCGAGACCTCTTCGGGTGAGACTTTTTTAAAGTCTGCGAACACACGGATCACCCGTTCTTCGACCGATTTATCTGACATGATTTTCTCCCGTAAAGAAGTATGTGTACCGCAAAGGCAAATCTATATTACTTAGTTTTATTAGTCAAAATGCTGTCTTTTTCTGCCTCCGGGAACTCTTACAAAACTGTTACATTTGGCCCGCTCTGGAACTGTTAGGCTATTTATATGGCGCACCTTACCGCGTCAAAGCTTATACGGGGAAGAAATACTCTTATGCAGAATGTAGTCGAATTTACAAAGCCAAACGCGGACAAGATCAACTGGAATACCATCACGGTGGTTACTCTTTTTCACGTTGCGGCCATTGGCGCATTTTTTACGTTTAGCTGGCAGAATGCCGCGGCCGCCTTCATTCTTTGGTGGATAGCCGGCAGCTTCGGCGTCGGCATCGGATATCATCGGTTGCTAACGCACCGGGGATTTTCTGCTCCGAAGTGGCTCGAATATATCCTCAGTGTCTTCGGAACGCTCGCTCTTCAGTCGGGTCCGCTGACGTGGGTGACCACTCACAGGTTGCATCATGCATTCACGGAAACCGAGAAAGACCCGCATAGCCCGCGAGATGGAACTTATTGGGCACATATGGGCTGGATATTTCGTGGGACCGCTCAGAACCAGTCATGGGCGACCATGGAGCGTTACTGCCCCGACATTACGAAGGACCGTTTTCAGCTTGCGCTTAACAAGTATTATTACGTTCCGATCATTATCGTCAGCATGGGCCTGCTCGCGATCGGCGGTTGGACGATGCTTTTGTGGGCAGTCGCCCTCAGGACTGTCTGCGGCTGGCATTTCACGTGGCTTGTAAACTCGGCAACACATCTGTGGGGAACCAGACGTTTCGAAACCCGCGACGATTCGCGTAACAACGGATTGATCGCCGCGGTCACATTCGGCGAGGGTTGGCATAATAACCACCACGCTCATCCCCGTTCGGCTAAGCACGGACTCGCGTGGTACGAATTTGACGTTAATTGGGTACAGATCAAGGTTCTCGAAAAGCTCGGCATTATCGATCAGGTATATGCATACAGCCACACGAGCGAACAGTCTGAGATGAATCCAATGAGAAAGGCGGCCTGAGAATAAGTTTCCGGAGTTGCAGAGTTTCCGGAGTTTCGGAGTCGGAAACCTAAATCTCAAAAAGTCTCAGGTAAGTGTCCCAGCGATGGACACTCGCCTGAGACTTTTTTACGATCAGAAAACTCTTCAACCTTGCGTCCTTCCTAAACTCTGGAAACACTGAAACGCTAAAACTCGGGAAACTCTCCTCAACTCTGGCCGTTTCGTATTTCTGCCCTTTGTTTGCTTAACTACTTCATATGCGGCGGCGAAAGACGGCGATCTTTTTTCTGGTTCTCGGCATTTGCCTGATCGCTTTAGCAATCGCGCTTAACGTCGGTTGGATCCTACTAAACATGCGCGAAGTTGCGCTGCTGGTCCTCGGGATCATCTTCTTCGCCCTGATAATTACCGGCCTCACACTCAATACCGTTTTTCTCGTCCGCGAGATCAAACGCAGCGAACAGCACGACGCGTTCCTCAATTCGGTTACGCACGAGTTGAAGACGCCGATCGCATCTATCAAGCTTTATCTCGAAACGTTGAGATCGCGCGACGTCGCGCCTGAAAAGCGGGATGAGTTTTACGACATTATGCTCGCCGACAGCGATCGGCTACTGCGAACCGTCGAACAGGTCCTGAAGGCCGGAGAGACACGTGAGACGAAACGAATGAGATCGGTTACCGAGGTCGGCATTGCGGTAGTGCTCAACGAAGCGATCGGGATCGTTCGCAGCCGCTATAACCTCGAGGCTGAAATAATACGTCTGAGCGAGCCGGCAAACGACCTGAAGATCTTAGGAGACCAAGACGATCTCCGGACGGTATTTATCAATCTGCTGGACAATGCGGTGAAGTACTCCGCTCCGAATAGCAAGGTCTCGATCCGCACAAAGAAGACCGCGATAAATAAGAAGATAGATATCTTTATCCGCGACAACGGGATCGGCATTCCCGCAGGCGACCTAAAACGCGTCTTCAAGCGCTTCTATCGCGTCTCCGAAAAATCGGTGAAGGATCCCAAAGGAACGGGTCTCGGATTGGCCATCGTCCGCTCGATCATCGAAAAGCACGGTGGACGAGTGAGGGCCGACAGCAAAGGCGAGGGACGAGGGACGACGTTTATCGTCCAACTGCCGCTGGTTTAAATATGAAGATCTTGATCGTCGAAGACGAAGAACATATTGCCGACGGGCTGCGATTTAACCTTGAGGCCGAAGGGTACGAAGCAGAGATTGCTCCTGATGGCGAGCGGGCCCTCGATGCCCTTTCCGGATCTTCCTTCGATGCCGTGGTGCTTGATGTCATGCTTCCTGGGATTGACGGCTTTGCCGTCGCCCGGTCGATGCGTACGCGTGCCGACTTCACACCCATCCTCATGCTTACCGCACGAGGCCGTCCGCAGGATGTTCTCCAGGGGTTCGAAGCCGGGACCGACGATTACCTTCCGAAGCCCTTCGATCTCGACATCTTTCTCGCGCGCTTAAAGGGACTGCTTCGCCGGCAGGAATGGACGAAGAGGCAACCCTTTACGGCCGGCGCCGCGGATACGTTTGTGATCAATGGAAAGACGATCGATTTCGGTAATCTCGAGCTTGATGGACCAGACGGCGTCACGCGATTGACGCTGATGGAGATGAAACTGCTCCGCTTCTTGATCGAGAATGAAGGCCGTGCCGTCTCAAGAAGAACAATTCTCGAGGACGTCTGGAACCTTCAGGAAGATACGGACACACGCGCGATCGACAACTTTATCGTCCGGCTGCGCAAGTACCTTGAAGACGATCCGACGAACCCGAAGATCGTGCAGACCGTCCGCGGAGTTGGCTATAAATTTACAAGCAAGAACGAGTAGCTCACGGCTATAGAACGTACGGGACGCCCGGCAAGGAATCACTTGATTCCGAGCGCCTTTGCAGGACTTTGATCACCGCCCGCCAGTTTTCATGCAATTCGAAACGCCACACTTCGAGATCCTTCCGTAGCGACCGGGCAAACAATCCGAAATCGGGGTGAAAACTGAGAGCCGGAGCAACGACGTACACGAGTGCCGGCTTATCCAGGATCTGCATGTCACCGAATGCCCGGACGCGGGCGAGCTCGCCGCGACGGCGCTGCAGCTCGATCTTCCGCCAGTAATCGGCCGCCTGGAAAACCGTCTCGCGATCGGGCGACGTTTTCAACTCGATAATGACGAGTCTTCCGTCGCGCCGTATCGCGAGCAGATCTATCTTGTCAGACGACGTGCGAAACTGATTGTAGAGCGGCGAAAGGATCAGGTTCGCATCGAGCTGTCGGATATTCGCACGCAGGATCGACTCCAGCCAGGCCTCGGGAGATGCTCGATAAAACTCGTGACGTTTGTTGGGACTCACGGCGCTTCGATAAGTGTCCAACTCAGCGACAAGCTCCAGAAGCCCTGGAAACGTACTCGGGTTCAATGGGCGTCGATTCCGATCCACACCGAACCACGCCCTCTCATCTGACGCGACCGTCCGA
>JBKJOR010000071.1:0-8790 GCA_046595575.1 Pyrinomonadaceae bacterium
AAAGAAACAAAAAAGGCCAGACTTGAAGCCTGGCCTAAACGATCAGATAAGTGAGGGTTTAACGAAGCCTTTCTTTATCAACGACAAGATTATTCTGTACGCTAAACACTCCCGAAACGCCGTGGGCAAGAACGTTCATTGTGTTGTAATCGCCGCGGTTCGATACATATCCCTCGAGCGAAACGTGTCCGCGATCAACGATCAACCGAACCGACGGATTCGTCGTCCATAGATATCGCGAGAGCCCGCCGCTTCGAGCGAGAGTCTGATAAAGACGTACCCGAATCGACTCGTCAAAGCTGCCGAGTGGCAACACCTCAATGTTGTTTACTACGCTGTCAACGCCCGGTATCTTCTTGACCGAACGAGCGGCATCGCTTTTGTTAATGGCATTACGAACCTTGCCCGATAGCGTCACAGTATTTCCGCTGACCTGGTAGCCGATCGAATCAAATACTTCATATCGGGGAAGCCTCAAAATTTTTCGCCGCACCTGATCTTCAATGATTCGACCTGCACCGGGCCCGGAATAACTCTGAGCATTAGCCGACGTTACAAACGACAAAGTGATGATTGCCAAGCCCAGTATTATAAAATTTCTAAATATCTTCATGACTCAAATTCTCCTAACAAATGCATCATTTTTGTATGACGTTGTTTAGAAGAGATCGGACATCTGATAGATGTCCGCGATTCTGCGAAACGAGGCAATAACTGTGCTTATTTGGTGCAATTAAGCTGGCGGATTGCCTCGTACAGAACGATGGCGACGCTGGTCGAAAGGTTGAGGCTTCGGACGTTTGCATTCGACATCGGGATCGTAAGGCAGTACTCGGGGTTATCGTCGAGGACCGACCGCGGCAGGCCGCGTGTCTCGGGCCCAAAGATAAGGCAATCATCGTCAAGGAATTCCCAGGTCGTGTACGACTTGGTCGATTTTGTTGTGAAGTAAGCGAAACGTGACGAGGGAAGTGCGGCATAGAGTTCTTGCAGATCCACGTGACGATGAAGATCGACTTCGTTCCAGTAATCCAGCCCGGCGCGTTTCAGCGTCCGGTCGTCCATGCGAAAGCCCGTAACGCCAACGATGTGCAGAGCCGTGTAGGTTGCGGCACAAAGTCGAGCAATGTTTCCCGTATTCGGCGGGATCTCAGGCTCGTACAGAGCGACGTGGAGCATCGCTTAGTCCTTTTCCTCGTCCGCGAGAAGAATATTGGTGCAGAACTGTTTCCAGACCTTGTCCTGCAAGCCGCTGTAATATCCGAAGTTCGCGATAGCGGCGTTGCGAGCGGATTCGATCAATCCTTCGGTAAATTGATTGTTTTGCTTTTCGTTGAGCCCAATGACTCGAAAGGAAACCGTTTTTTCGTGTTTCTGGAGGCAGAAATTATTTTCGGCTTCGAGACTAAAGAAATGAGATATGGCCGATCGCTTGGGTGGCTGTTCCGTCGGGTCAAAGCTGGGTTTTACTGAAATGACAACCTCATCCGGCTCATCGGTTATTTGAACAACCCGCACCCAGTCATATTTCCCTCCGCCGGATAAACCTATCCTTATGAACTTACCTACTGATATCGGTTGCGAGCTGGAAATTTTGCCCGACTCGTCGAAGAGAGCGTACACCGTCGCGCTAGAATTCTTGTTCCATTCGTCGATCTGAAACATCCTGGCTCTTGCGATCGCGAAAAATGAACTGCTCTCGGCGTCGTCGATCCACACTCGTTTTGCGATATTTACCGACGCATCGTTGTCAGGTGAGGAATTTGCTGCTTCCAGCAACGATTGGATTTTGCCAGCCGCCATGATGCGATTATAGATTTTGGCCGCGGTTTATCCAATAACAGTTGTCGTGCATCCTTATTCGGCCCTCTAACATCAATAATCACGGACTTAGACGGTGCTAATATCTGTGTTACAATCCGTCGTTCGTAACCTTCAGTTCGCGTCCAAGGAGAAAATTAAAGTAGTGATTTCTCGTTTAGAATCCTCAACGCTCGTAATCGTGTTTAGCCTGCTAGTTGCGGCCGCCGGCTTTGGTCAGGAAGTAGTCCCGCCGAAGGATCAAACTCCTCCGCAAAAGGAGGAGAAGAAGCCTTCCGCGACTCAGTCGGCGAAGGATGCGGCTAGAAACCCGTCGGCAGAGGTCATCGCTGAATCAGCCATATTTATCTATGGTCTCGGCGGCGGCCGCGCAACCCTCAACCAAATACGTAAGACTGCGATCGAACGTGGAAAGATGAGTGTCATCAATGCCGAGGGCAAGATGGACCAGGTCGCGTATCAGCGCTGGACGCTGAGGGCCGAGACGCTGAACAAGGAAAAGATTAGATTGGATCAAGAGTTTCCGACTGCAAAGTATTCCTTGATATTCAACGATGAAAAGATCTTCGGAATCGTGGATAACCAGGTCTTTACCCCGCGGGAAGACGCGTCACGCGTATTCGAGAATCAGATCGTTCACGGCCTCGAAGTTCTCCTGCGTTACAAGGAAAACGAGTCGAAACTCAACCTGATCGGAAAAGAAAAATTCCTCGGTGTCGAGTACTATCTGCTGGACGTCACCGACAAGCAGAGTCGTAAGACGCG
This sequence comes from Pyrinomonadaceae bacterium, assembly GCA_046595575.1. Lineage (GTDB taxonomy): Bacteria > Acidobacteriota > Blastocatellia > Pyrinomonadales > Pyrinomonadaceae > OLB17. The sequence continues at coordinate 2,587 of JBKJOR010000071.1, forward strand.
GCTATACGTTAGCGCCAAATCGTTCCGAGTAATGATGCTCGAGTACGACGAAGCCGGGATCAAATTTCGCCGCAGATTCTACGATTACAACTACGCGCAGGGAACGCTTGTTCCATACAAGACCATCCTTTGGGCTGGTGAAAAGTTGATCGAAGAGACCGAAATTGGCACTATCAGCTTCGGCCAAAAAGTAGATGACGCCTTGTTTGCGGGCGGATAGTTCTTTTTGGAACTTTACGTTCATTGGTTTGTGGAATGATTCGATTTCCCGAATTTTTCCAAGGAGAAAAACCAATGAATCCCTTCAAGATAGTCTTCCCGCTTTCTGCCCTCGCTGTATTTTTCGCTCTTTCGTTAACGACCTTAGCCCAGTCAGACGCGACATCGAAGCTTGAACCGAGCTATGAGGTCTCGCTGCAGGTCTTGATCGGCTCCAACGAGTCGGGATCGAAAAGCGACGTCCCTTCTAATCTCTCTTCGATCACAAAGCATTTGAAGAGTAATTTTTCGTTCTCGGATTACCGTCTCGCGAATACTTTTCTAGGTCGGATCTCAAATACCGGCAATATCGAATACAAGAGTATTTCGAATATCCTCGGTCAGGAAACCGATGCCGAGCCACCGACGTTTGTCGAATGGTCGCTAGGAAACTTTCGTTCGGTGGAGAGCGGATTTCAGGCGAGACTGTTTCGGTTCGGTGCGAAAGTTCCTGTTAGAACAGGCAGCACGCGAAACGAAAGCGGACGTGTGGATCCGATCATCAACTACGAATCCGTAGGACTGACAATGATCATGTTCGGCCTCCCCGCGAATACGCCCACTTTGATTGGGACGATAAGCATGCCGAGAACGACCGGCACCATCTTTCTCATTGCAACCATTAGATCCGCGAATCTGTAAGGCGCGGGACGGTTTTACAATACCTTTCGGAACTTTACGGGCCGGCCTGCGTGTTTCAAAACGTAAGCCGGTTTTGATGGACCTGCGAACTGGTGTAAAAAGTATGAATGTATGGCGTTGGACAAACTCGAATCCAGGCGGACGGAGGTACGAAACCACCCCGTGTCTGAGCCGAAACAGTCCGACCATGAACTCATAGAAGCAACGAAAAATGGCGACGAAGCAGCGTTTGCCGTAATCGTGACCCGTTATCGCAATCCGATCACAAACTACCTTTATCGATTTTTGAACGATTACGAGGAAGCTGTCGATCTTGCGCAGGAAACCTTTGTTCGAGTGTATTTCGCCATCGAGCGGTATCACACTGACTACGCGTTTTCGACCTATATCTATCGAATTGCGACGAACCTCGCGATAAGCGAGATCAGGAAACGTAAGCGGAGGACGATACTTTCGCTGACAGGACTCTTTCAAACCGAAGCTGAAGACACGACCGAGTTTCAGCCAACCGATCCGAGAGATCTGCCGGATAAAGAATTGGTCGATGATGAAAGGGGACGCGTGATCGCTCGGGCGATTGCCACACTGCCGCCGAAATATCGCTTTCCGGTAATACTGCGGGACATCGAAGGCAGAACGTACGAGGAGATAGCGCAGATACTTGAGCTTGGCCTCGGAACAACAAAGTCTAGGATCAGCCGTGCGAGAGCGCTGCTAAAGGAAAAGTTAAAGTCATATTTTTGATCATGGATCGAACGAAATTCGAAAACGGAATGAATGAGCGGCAAGGTCTTGATATAGAAAACGGCGAGGTGGCGGCTCTATTGAGCACTCTTCCGCGAGTCGAGGCTCCGGGGGATTTTGACTTCGGTGTTAAGGCGAGGATCGCCGCGACCAGCTCGAGACCTCGCACGAGTTTCTTGCCGTTCTTGAAGGTTGCTGCGCCGCTGAGTCTCCTGCTAATGGTCGGAGCGTTCGTGCTCCTCTACGGAACACTTCCGGGGAATACTCCAGTGGGGCCGGTAGCAGAGGTTTCTGGTCCGCTTGATCAGCCGACTAGTTCGAAGCCAGAGCCCGCAGCCGTACCACAGCTTGCAATTCCCGTTTCTACACCACAGGTCGATGATCGATCAGGCGAACAGGTCGCTGTCGCGATCCCTAACCAGACGAGAAGGATCGGACCCGTTCGTCGAGTGAACCGCGTCCAGCCGATCTCAGTTAGCGAGGGTGGTTCTATCGACAGTACGTTGCGGATCGATAGGGTAATTGAGGCACCACCCGATGTTCCGGTGCGCGACATACTGGAAAAGATCGGGATGAAGGCGGAGTTTGTCGACGGCGGATGGAAGGTTCTATCGACGACCGACAATAGCATCGCCACGCGGTCTGGTGTCCGATCCGATGATGTGATCGAGGCCGTCGATGGTCGGCCGATCACCGAGGCGACGACTTTAAAAGGCGGTGTGGAAGGAAAGCGCCTCACCGTGAGACGCGAAGGCAAACAGGTCAAACTCGACCTTAAGAATTAAGCAGCACTAACGTTCGATCGGATTGACCTTCGCGTCTTTTACCTCGGTCGAAAACTTTCGATAATCATACGAGCGAATGATCTGATTTAGGTCGATACCTTTGACAAGAAAAACCCTCACCGACAGATTGATGTCCGCGACCGATGGAAGCCAGATCTCGTCGTTTACACGCTCCTGCTCAAGCGTAAACGACGCTCCTTTTTTCAGCTTAGCGATCACGCCGCCACCTATCTTGTAGCTGTCGGACAGAACTGCCTCGAGGCGAGCGACCTGTTTGTCCTGTTCGTCGATCCACATTGCGCCGGCCGTCTTACCAAAAAACTTCAGCATACTCTTCGCATTTTTGTAGTCGAACGTAGGGTTCGGTTCAAAGTCGAAGACGATCACATCCCGACCGCGAAAACGTTCACGACGCGGATTTGAAAGAGTCGACGCGCGCAAAACTTCGGCAACGGATATTCGCCGACTTTCCTCTGACGGAGGACCATTTCCGTTTTCTTTCTTCGCGATCTCCTTCTCCATCTCCTCTACCCGCTCAGCCGCATTCTGATCTTCTTTGATCTGGTCGCCTGCGCTTAGAGGCTTACCGTTTTTCTCGATCAGACGGCGGATACGATTTCCTTTGTAAAAAGACAGTTGGAACGTCTCCGACTCTTTATCGCGAAGGACCCCGTCCTTTCCCAACTCGCGACGCGTCGAACGCTGCACGTAGGAATATGTGTCGAGAATATTCTCGACCTTGTCCTCATTTGCCTGTAGTTCTTTCAGAAGTGTAGGTATATCCGGTAGAGGTTCACCCGAGAGTTTCGGAAAATCATATTCCGACTGCGCGATCTGTAAATTGGGTTTTATCTCATCGAGTACGGCTTCGTAGCTCGTGCCGTCGATCTCGATCTTAAGACGATGCGGCTGATTTATTCCGCTGACCTGCCTATAGTCGGAGTACTCAAATCGTCGAATTGAATCGCCCGCCGAAAATTCTTCTCGCAACAGCAAGTTCGAAACAGCATCAAAAAACAGTTTTATGTTCGCGCCTTTTGCCGTATTGATGATCACGACATTCGCAGGTTTACCCGCAACGTCGGCCTTTCCTCCAGCAACGATCCTGGCCTTTTCTTTCTTCGCGTCGAGCCAGAGAGAACCCCGGAAGGCTGCCTCGGCCTGGAAATCGACACTAGCGTCACCTGTCAGCGTGCGCAGGCCGCTTCGCGAGTCACGCGTCCAGCCTGATTTGCCGTTGTAGCCCGACTCGATCTCGAACCCGCCGATGTCAAAGCTTAAATTGTAAAGATTAGGCCGCGAGCTCTGGATGATTATCTTCCCGGTTGCACCGTCACTTGTGCGGGTGATGGTCCCCTTCCTTTGCGATGTGCCCACGCTCCGCAATACTTTGGAGCCGCCCATTGAGCGTTCGGCGCTTTTGAGGATCTTTGAAGGTGTTTGCGACTGGAGCGTCCCAGTGGAGAGAAGTACGATCAGGACGAGTAGAGTTAATTTCATATAATACTTTCCGAATCGCGCGTCGACGCCGGGAAAAGAAAAAGACCCAACATGTAAAGAGCCGCGACAAAGAACTGGATATATCCGGTTCCTGCGGCGAAACGCGGAAGATCGAGCAGCCACGTGAAAGCTTCCTTTGTCGGATTCTCGATGATCCCTTGAACCCAACTTTCATTTGCGGGAGCAGTCAGGTTTGCAAGCACCAGATACTTGGCTACAAACGCGAGGCCGAACAATCCACCTAAACTCCTGAATAACTTCTTAGTGTCGAAATCGGAGAAAAGGTTGTTCCAGAGCGTCCAGAAAAAGCAGAAGCAAATTATCCAGAAGGGTAAGCCCTGCTCCGGAAGCAGTGAGTTGAAGAGCTGAGTTGTCGCTGCAAACAGCGAGAACAAGACCGCCGCGTTCGCCGTGTTCTTCAGCATCGAAAATTCTTCGTTGAACCAGCCATCGAGTCGGATCATGCCCGAGCGGAAAAACAATGCGAGCAGGATCGCGGCGAATATCAGAGCAAGAAGCGCAGGTTTTAGGAATATCAGTGACGAGTCGGCCGCACTCAAACGCAGCCCGCCAAGCATTGTGACCGTCAACAAGACCACCGGGAGTACCACGTATCGAACAACGAATTTTTGGTTAACGAATTCCTCGGAGCCAGCTCGGACAACCCTGATCCCCGCCGCCTTATTCACAGCGAGGTCTTCGGTGCTGCTCTCTTCGACCAGCTCGCCGGTAACGTCGGCATATACAACCTGTTCGATCTCGTTCTCAGTCATTACTTTCGCTCCCGCACGAGGCGGAGCGGGTTGAAATCATCTGCCGAAACTTCCAGCCCTTCCTGAAGTTCGCCGCGAAGTTCGGCCGGCGTTCGAAGCTGCAGGTTCGTATCGTCGGAGCGAAAGTCGCGGTTAAGCAAAGCAACTCGTTGGACCGAGTCCAGTCCCAGCTTGAATAACGCATCGTCGTTGGAGACACGGCCCCAACCCTGTCTGTAAAAACTGTATGCGATATAAAACTGCGTCCGCGGATCGCGACGCTCCGGGTCCGCACGCTCAAAAGAATCTCTCGCCGCAACGAAATTGTCCTGCCTAAACGAGCGGAGCGCTTCGTTGAATTTCGCTTGATCTATCTCATACGTCCCGGCGATCACCTGGCCGTTCGTTACAGCATCTTCAACGGTCGTTCGGGCTTTCAGCGAGATCTCTTCGATCGATCGTGGCTCGGCCGCATACAGGAAAACAACGAACGCGCTGTAGGTCGCGATCAACGCTAATCCGATAGTCTGGATATACTTCTCGTTCATTGTTATACTCGGCTCGCTAGCGTAAAGAATACACTGTTCAACTTTGGAAATGCCATGAGCCATACCCTCCGGTTTCTTCGGATCGCTGTCCTCTTGATCGGGTGCTCATTGATTATTGATGCTCAGACCGAGTGGAAAGGCTCCTACTATTTCGGTGAGAACGGCGGCAAGACTGCCGGCGGTACGACGATCCTGATCTCGCACGATCTCAATGTTATTGACGGCGGTGACGGACTCGCTGCCACGCTCGACAGCAATGGATATCAAACGTCGTCCGAGCTCGTCTGTACGGCGAAGATCGAAGGCTCCAAACTTTTGATATCGTTCCTGAGCTACGGTGAGAGCAACATGTTCGAATCATTCAAGGAAGGCGATCTATTGTTAACGCTTGAGCGCAAAACCGAGAAAGGTAAGACGGTGATCCTAACCCATTGGGGAAAGTTCACGCCATCGATTCCTAAGAACGAGAAATCCGGAAAGGTCTATTTCCAGAAAACTGCTGCGGCCGAATCCAAATAGGCCAGTCCTACAAACTTCTTTTCGTTCTGCTCTTCGTTTTCGGAACTGGGAGAATAGTGGACAGCCGTAGCGACCCAAAAAATTGTAGAAACAGGATTCAAGATCTAATAATATGAATCGAACTTTAGCCGCAACCGTTTTATTGATCTGCTTGACGATGAGCACGATCGCCCAATCGTTTTCTGCCGACCTCGTCATAACCAATGCGAATGTCCGGACAATGAATTTAGCCCAGAAACAGGCCCGCTCGATCGCGGTGCTTGGCGATAAGATCGTCGCGGTCGGAAGCGATGAGGACACTAAATCCTTTATCGGGGCTGCAACGCGCGTCATCGACGCAAAGGGCAAGGTCGTCATTCCGGGTTTTAATGACGCACATGTTCATTTTCTAGAGACAGGTGTTCAGCTGTCGTCCGTCGACCTCCGCGACGCAAAAACGCCGCAGGAATTTGTCGA
>JBKJOR010000138.1:0-2562 GCA_046595575.1 Pyrinomonadaceae bacterium
GGAGCGGTTTTATTCCTAACGTTCGTTCTCGCCACTTATAAACAAGAAGAGCATCCATGCGTTCGTTAACGTGTAGAAGAAAACATTCTCCGAGAAGATCATGAATCGATTGCCGCCGAGACTGTCAGTCGGGACGTTAGCCGAGCTCCTAGTCCAGCTGCGACTGCTCGAGTACGGCGTGCAGGCCGCACCTCCCATCAAAGATTCGGGAAATGATCTAATTGCCGTCTTCGGCAACGTCTTCAAGGCGATCCAAGTGAAAGCCACCACTGGTCGTCGACGCTCGGTTCATTTCAACCGCCTGCCTGCTCAGTATCATCTGCTCGCGTTCGTTCAGTTCCTGCCACCGCAGCCGCTTCTGCAGCTAGACGAAGCTACAATTTACTTGCTCTCTCGCCGAGAGATCGAAAATGAAAGCAATCTGCGTAGTGACTGGCAAGCATACCTGTTGAGTGCTGGCCGGATCGAAGAACTATTCGCATAGCCGGTTGATAGCCAGACCGCTGTGGCGATACCGACAATTTCACGCCCAGAGTTAATCAACAACCAAGGCAACGCTGAATCTTGCTCGTGTGATCGCCACGTAGTGCTTCGGCAAGCTACCGGCAGCGGACAGATTTCCCGTCCTCAGATATGTTTGAAACTTCTTTGTTGGGAACATCAGGACGTGGTCAAATGTGCGCCCTTTCGAGGCACCGAAGTTAATTGCTGGTAACCCTTCAGTATCGGAATCCTTGTCGTAGCGGAGCACTATCGGTCCGACCCTCTCGAAGTATTCTGGGACTTGGGCACGGGTGATCTTAAATATTCCGCTATGGTTGTGAGTGTGAGAGCTCATTGAGACTGTGGGGGGAAGTGCAGGATACAACGCGTCGGCGAAGTCGCAGATCTCTTGGGTGCTCCGGTGACACTCATTCCACGTCTTGATCTCAACCTTGGCCAGGCGCTGTGGCTCAGCGAGCCAGCCTATGATTCCGGCGCCCTTGAATTTCTTGTTTTTGCTGCCACGGTTCGTCGTGAACGTATTTTGGCGAGGGTCACCGGCACACGTCACCGCTAAATCCATGTCGAACAGCCTATCAAGTAGCTCGACGTCGTACCCATTTAGATCCTGCATCTCGTCAACCATGATATGGTCGTAAATGGTTCCAAGCCGCTTCAGGACTGCACCGCAAGTAACGTCGTCAGCTGCAAGTACGCACTCAGCGACACGATCTCGATAAATGTCCCTCTTGGAATTGAAGTAATACGGTCCTCGGTCAGCCTTCTTCGCATAACGCGGTGGGGATCCGAGAAAATCGATTGACCGAACGCGAGATCCGCCGGTGATCGCTCGTTGATACGGCCGGATACCTTCTTGAAGAAGAAAGGTGTACCAGGACAACACGGACAACCTCGGCGGAATGCATCCCGTGTTCTTGATTAGCATGCTCTTGATTTGGGCAGTGTTGAAGAGCGTATACGTTGTCATCAGCACTCGATGATCAGTGCGCGTCCCAGCAATCTCCACTAGATATGTGGTCTTTCTAGAGCCTGCGGCCGCAATAAGGACGACGTTATTTGGCAAGGGCAGGAAGGAGATACGGTGGGACACCAAGCTGGATTTCGGTATCAAACGCCTTCAGTGCCCAATCGGTCTTGTTATCCACCATATAAGCCAGCAGCGTTTCGTCGGCCGTGAACTTGGTATCAAACACCGCGTTGAGGGTAGCCCGTCCGCTCGCAGCGATGACGTGGTTCTCAAGCGTAGGTCGCGCATTGTCCGGATCGGCACATATCGTGATCGTTGGAACATCACTGTATGGTGCGTACCGCTCCACGACATTCCGTTGGTAGTTGCAGTCGTTGTCCGTCACAACCGCCGTCGGGTGCCCAACTGTTTTTGCGATATCGAGAAATCGGGGAAAGGACAATCCCCGCACGCTCAACACATCAACGCCGTCGGCGATCGGCTGCTTACCATGCATCTGCCGATAAAGCGTCTGAATAAACAGCTCGTCTGATGGGCCCTCTACAAGTATCGTTCGTTTAGCCAGGATGAGGCGGAGCGTATCGAAGCCTGGCAGCTTGCGAAAATACTTTTCCGTGTCGGCCCGCAGGGCGGACAGGAACGCTGGTTTGCCGTCGCGCAAGAGAACCGTACTGTGGAGCCCCAGCTTGTTCAATACGAACGCGCTATGGGTGGTGACAAAAACCTGGCGGCTGCCGCGTTTATCGGCGATACGGTCGAGGAGCATATTCAGGTGACCGAAGGCAAGATGATTCTCCGGCTCCTCAATAAGAATTACTTGAGAACTCATTGAATCTCGATCCATGGCGAACATGATCTTCAGGGCATGCTGTTCCCCCTTCCCTGCCAGTTGGAAAGGCGTTTCATCCAAGTAGGGAGTGAGGTTTGCTTCCCATGGCGCGCGCTGTGACAAATCGACGCCGACCGAAAGACTCCGGTCGTTTAGTGAAGAATGCCGTTTTTTTAACGAGGCGTTGATGGACGAAATTGCCGTCTGCTCTGCAAAAAGCTCCTTCAGGCGTCGGTACTCCCACTTAAGGGCCGCCTGGTCC
>JBKJOR010000167.1:0-11104 GCA_046595575.1 Pyrinomonadaceae bacterium
ATTTGAAACCCTAGCACCGTAGGTGCGAAATGTTTGTAGAATGCGGGAATAAACGAATCTGAGCTCCGGAGGAGCGGCACCAATGTCGCTCCTCCGGAGCTCAGATTCGTTTACGACAGGTTCTACAAACATTTCGCACCTAATGGTGCTAGGGCTCAACTATAAACAATAGGATCGCGGACACCGGCGATCTCGAATCCGCGCCGCCGAAGCGCGCATGAGTCGCAGGTTCCGCAGGCGAGGTCTTCGCCCCGGTAACACGACCAGGTATGGTGCAGCGGAGCACTCAAATCAATTCCCTTAGTCACGATCTCGGCCTTCGAAAGATGGATGATCGGCGTTCGGATCTCGATCCGTGTATCGGGTTTTGTGCCTGTGTCGATCGTTTGTTGGAACGCTTCGAAAAATTCGGGTCGGCAATCAGGATATCCGCTTGAATCTTCGGCGACCGCGCCGATGTAAACCGCTCTCGCACCGATCACCTCTGCCCAGCTCACGGCGATCGCAAGCATGTTCGCGTTTCGAAATGGAACGTAGCTCGCAGGAATTTCTTTCGATTCGAGATCTGCTTCGGCGACCGCGATCGCGGCATCCGTCAATGACGAGCCGCCGATCTTCGCAAGATGCTCGATCGAAACATCGAGCCGTTTTTCGACGCAGTAGTGATCGGCTATATCGTTGAACGCCTTTCGCTCGCGAGCCTCGGTACGCTGGCCATAGGATATGTGGAGAAATGCGGCCTCGTCGATTTCGCTACGCGCGATCGCCGCGGTGACACACGAATCCATGCCACCTGAAAGGAGAACTATTGCGGATTTGGAAAGCTTTTGCATCTAAAGATTGTTCACGACCCGTCGTATCCCGTCCTTGATCAGATCTACATTGAAGTTTATCAACAAACCAAGCCGCATATCTGTAAGTCGCAAGTAAGTCCGAAGCTGCTTGGCGTGGACAGGCCCTATCGTCTCGATGGACTTTACTTCGATTATTACTTTTCGATCTACGATTATGTCGGAGCGGAAACCAAGGCTCAGCTTTACGTCCTCATAAACAACGGGAATTCCCCGTTGTCGCGTGACCCCGCATCCGCGCCTCTGAAGCTCATGTGCCATGGTAGCTTCGTAGACGGATTCGAATAGTCCCGGGCCAAACGTTGTGTGGATCTTGAATGCTGAGTCAACGATGATGCTCGATAGTTCGTTTTCTGTCATGGGAGAAAATGATTGTCCTGCAAGGCCGCGAAGATGCAAAGGGAAAGTTTCTTAATTATTCTGAATCGGTGCACGTGGAAAGAGTGTTCCCGCAAAGCCGCAAAGTCGCAAAGAAGAACTGAAGAAGAAACCGTTCCGATCTCCTTATCTTTCTCTTCTTTGCGACTTTGCGGCTTTGCGGGAAACTTCTTCTTACACCCCTCGAACGTGAGCACCCCAAATATATTTATGCAGCTGCAAGTTAAGCCGCACGGGCAATCCACTCCTGGCTACCGACTCCGCTAAGGCAGCAAGATCGTCGCCCCCATGAACGGGTGAGATCAAGACTTCCTTCGCGCGATTCACCAGATCATATTCCTTGATGACACGGCGCGCGAATTCCCAGTCGTCCAAATCCGCGATGACAAATTTCACCTCGTCCATATCAGGACGCACAAGTTCGAGATTCGGCCAGTGGTTTCGTTCGGCTTCGCCGGACGCGGGACATTTCACGTCGAGGATGATCTTCGCTCTCGGATCGACCTCGGCAATCGAAATGTACCCGCCGGTTTCGATCAGCACTTCATAACCACGATCGCAAAGATCGGTGATAAATGGAAAAACATTCTTCTGAGCGAGCGGTTCGCCGCCCGTGACCTCAACAAGTTTGCACGCAAATTCCTCGAGCCGCTCGAACACTGCATCGAACGTCATCCGTTCGCCGCCGGTGAATGTGTACTCGCTGTCGCACCAGACACAGCGCATCGGGCACCCTGTCAGCCGCACGAACGAACAGGGTCGTCCGGCATGTGAAGACTCGCCCTGAATTGAGAGAAATGTTTCGGTAACTCGAAGGTCCATCGATTCGAACCACAGATTAGCACAGAAGTTTTTTGATGATACGACCGACTCGAATATGAGCCGCTCTGACTTTTGTTCGCGTTTGCGATAGAATCCAGCAAAGTAAATCTATGCGAGAACAACTAAAACGCTTTATCGAACAGATGGAACCGAATTCCATCGCGATCATTCCCGCGGCGCATGAAGCCACGCGAAGTTACGATACAGAATACAAGTTCCGGCAGGACTCTGACTTCTGGTATCTGACGGGCTTTCCGGAGCCGGATGCTGTTGCGGTGATCGACCCTTCGTCCCCAACGCCATACACACTTTACGTCCGGCCGCGCGACCCGGAGATGGAAACGTGGTTTGGACGCCGCCAGGGTACGGAAGGCGCGGTGAAGAATTTCCGGGCGGGGCGCTCGGTCTCGGTCGAAAAGTTCGACGGTGATCTCGCGAAGCTGGTCGACGGACACGAAAAACTCTATTACCGTTTCGCAGTCGATAAGGGCCTCGACCAAAAGATCCTTGGCTACTTTACCGAACAACGCGTACGCAGATTGAAAACGGCCTACCCGCCGCATACGATCATCGACCCGACGATCATTCTCGGTGAGATGCGCCTGCACAAAACGACAGTGGAAGCAGAGTACATGCAGCGTGCCGCGACGATCGCAGCCGAGGCGCACATCCTGGCGATGAAGAAAGTGCGACCGGGAATGAACGAGAATCAGGTCGAGTCCCTGATGGAAGCCTACATGCGCGACAAAGGTGCGAGCGGCGTCGCCTACAACTCGATAATCGGCGGCGGCGACAATGCCACCATCTTGCACTACGTCGAGAACAATATGCCGCTCAAGGATGGTGATCTGATCCTCATCGACGCGGGAGCCGAGTACAACGGCTATGCATCCGACATCACGCGCACGTTCCCTGTGAATGGTAAATACACAAAGCCGCAGCGCGAGGTCTACGATGTCGTCCTCGACGTCCAGCAACAGTGCATCGAGTACACAAAGACTGGAAACACCGTAAAAGGGCGGCAGGAATTTTCTATCGAGCTTTTGACCGAGGGGATGAGGAAGCTTGGATTGTTAAAGGGAACGACACGCGAACTGATTAAGAAACGTTCGTACATGAAATACTACATGCACGGCGTCGGCCACTACCTCGGCCTCGATGTGCATGACGCCGGACGATACTTCACCGATCAGGGAGCGAAGAACTCTAAGCCGTTCGCACCAGGGATGGTCCTCACCGTCGAACCCGGATTGTATATTCCGCCGGATGATAAGTCCGCTCCCGCAAAATATCGCGGCATCGGAGTCCGTATCGAGGACGATGTGCTTGTCACCGAAGATGGCAATCGAAATCTGACATCAAAAGTTCCGAAGGATCCAAACGAGATCGAAGCGCTGATGCAGAAGAGAAAATAATGATCGCAAAGCATTCGGTTCGTCTGCTCTTACTATTAACTCTGACGTTCGCGCTGTACGCGGGGGCATACGCTCAAGAACGCATCGACGTCTCCGATACGCAAGAAATTCTTATAACGTCTTTGCGGCCGTCCGAGCGTTTGAGTGGTCGGCAGAAAGGTGACGAGGCTCTGTTGATTCGGGACAAAGCCGAGGTATCGAAGCTCGTTTCTCTATTCGATAAGAACCTACAGTCGAAGGTTCACGCCTGCGGCTACCAGTGGAGACTCACCTTTCTCAGAACCGGGGCCCCGCCGACCGATATATATTTCAACGAGAAGTGCGAAGAATTCGAAAGAAACACGGACAAAATTTGTGAAATCGTCCAGACAAAGTTTCGGCAAACGGTTGCGAAACCCAATTCTTATGTCTCAATCCTCGACATAGACGTCAACGTAATCCCGGAAACCGCCAGGACAGAACTTACTTCCAAGGGTCGACTACGCGTGCTCGACCGGGAAGATATAAACCGGCTTCCGTTCATTGAGCTAAGAGCCGCGTCAACCTCGAAAATGCCCGCCGACCGTGCGCGATGGAATGCTGAAAAAGTGAACGTGATCCTGGCGGCCGACCGGGCTTTGATCAACGACATCGCGCGGATCCGTCGTAAGTATGATGTCGTCGAGATCGGCGAAATAACCCACGGCTCGAGCATGTTCGGTGGCGGTGAAATAATGGAGCAGCGTCGGGTTAAGCTTTACTTCGATGTAGGCACGAATCTGGAGAATATCGGGAGTCTTCTTAACCAATCGAAGGTCGAAGCGACCAGCGTACCAGCCGTTTACAATTTGCAGGTATTGACCGATCACCGTCTAACACAGCCCGAGATCGAAGAACTGCAAAAGAATCTTCCCTTCATTAAGACGATCAGATCGCACTGACACGGCCCTATGGATAATATTCTGAAAAACCTCCCGGTACTCTTCGCTGCGTTGCTTGTTGCGATCTTGTTCATCCAATCCGGCCTCGATAAGGTCTTCGATTGGAAGGGTAACTTGGAATGGCTGACCGGCCATTTTTCAAAGACGTTCCTCGCCCGTTTCGTTCCCGTGATGTTCGCGACGATTACGATCCTGGAGGTCGCAACCGGTATTCTTGCCGCGGTCGGGATCGTTTACTATTTCGTGGACGGTACCACCATCCTGATTTTTTATGCTTCGATACTCGGTGCGTCTGCGATCGCGGCGCTCTTCTTCGGCCAGCGGATAGCGAAGGACTATCCCGGTGCGGCTGTTCTCGTCCCTTATTACATCCTGGTCCTTATCATGATGTACCTCAGCGGTCCTCAACAACGATAAGGAAAAAAGTTTTTCCCCGCCGCGATTTATTCTACCTATTGATACGCGCTCATCGCGATTGATCTGTTGTCTGCGACAATTGCCGTGCTCATCTTTGATAATCGTTGCGTTCTTTCTCGAGTTCGACGATCAAATCCTTGTCCGCGTCGCGAAGCGCGTTGATTTCTTTTAATTCGGTAACGAGCACGATCGCTTTGTTGATCAATTCGACAGCTCTCTCCTTATCGCCTTTACGAAAATGAGCCTCGGAGGATAGCCGGTAGGCCATAGAGAGGTCGTATCGATTTGTCGGCGTCTCCTTATCGGCTTCGGCGATCGGAATGAGGATCTCGATGACATTCTGGAAGCCGGAAATAGCTTCGTTGAAGCGTCCGAGTTTAAGCTGGGCGCGAGCGATCTCGGTTTGGTAGACCGCCAGGTTGCGTTTGTAATCCAGATTGTCCGGCGTCTTATTACTTAGGCCGGTCATAACCCCTATTGCTTTTTCGCCTTGAGCGATCGACTCCGTATACATCGCTGAAAGCCGGTACGCACGTGACGAATTGAAATGCGATATAGCAAGATCGAACGCCACCACTCCATTCTCCGGTTCTTTGGCCAGAGCATCTCTTGGGAAATCGATCGTCGGAACGCAGGTTTCTACCGCTTTCGCGCCGTCGCCTTTATCAATGTACAGCTCACAAACGATCGAGTTGGTCAGCCACACGCTGCGCTGCACACGAAAATCCTTTGGGAATTCTTCGGCGAGTTCGCGACTCACATCGATCGCTTGCGTCAATCCCCGGATCCCGCCCTCGTAATCGCCGACCGCTCCTTTCGCTTTACTCATCACCCGCAAGAGCCGCGTCTGCGTCTTCTTGAAATCCGGATTCTGCGGCTCTCTGCTCCGTAGTTTTTCGACGATCAGCAGCGCCTCATTGAAGAGCACAAGCGCTTTGTCGGTTTGCGAATTGAACACGGGTATTGCCCCGTAGTCGACGAGTAAGACCGCAAGTCTGTTCTCATACGCGGTCGCATCTGGATTCTCGGCCACCAGATCACGCCGAAGCTTCAATGCGCGTTCGAATTCCACTTCGGCTTCTGCGGTTTGACTGTTGTTCCATAGTGTCCGCGCCGTAACGTAATAATTATTGGCAAGTTTTTCCTTGGCTTCCAGGTTTCCGGGGTCGCCGGCATAGACCGATTCCCGCAGCCTTCCCGCCTTCCCGTAGCTATCGAGACCTGCCTGGATGTTTCCAAGGCTGGAGATTGTCAGCGCACCCTGGACGTCGCCGATCTTTTCGTAGGCCGTCGCCAATTCGCTCTGCAGCTCGAGATCGCCGGTCGCCTCATTCGACAAACTATCCAGATACCGGAGCGCATGCGTCAAAATCTTTTCGCGCGCCTTCAGCGAACCCTCCAGGTTCTCGATCTCGGGATAGACCTCAAAGAGATACGAGTTTGCGAGACTTCGAACATCGTTAAAGCGCTTTTCCGCCTTTGCCCGTTCAGCCTGTGCCGTCTGTGCTTGCCAGAGCGTCGCAACAATTCCGGCAATGATCGCTGCGAAGAGTAGTACGGCGACGGCGACACTGGCCCGGTTGCGGTTAATAAACTTGCCTGCACGATACGAGAAAGTATTGGGTCGTGCCGTGACAGGCAAGCCACGCTGATGCCGATGGATGTCGTTCGAGAGATTCTCGACCGAAGTGTAACGACGTGAAGGCTCCTTTCGCAACGCCTTCAGCACAATGTTGTCTAGATCGCCGCGCAATGAATGCGAGTTCAACTGAGCCGTTCGCGGAACAGTGTTTCGGAAGCGGTTCGAGGCGGTTCGAGGTGCGGGAGCATCCGCAGAATCAAGTCGTTGCGTCACCGTGTCGTAGAGATCACCTGCAGGTTCCGCTGCTTTCCTGGAGCTAGCACCCAGAACGGCCGACGGCGCCACCGGTTCTGTTTCGATGACTGCCTTGTAGATCTCTTTAAGATCGCCTTCTTTACTCTCAAAAGGACGATGGCCGGTAAGCAATTCGTAGAGTATGACACCGAGGCTGTAGATGTCGGTCGCGGTGCTCACGCTCTGACTCTGAAGCTGCTCCGGCGAAGCATATCCGGGCGTCATCGCTCCGAGCCTGGTGACGGTCGCGGAGCTTTCCTGCTGGAGTTCCGCCGACACGATCTTTGATATTCCGAAATCGAGAAGCTTCGGCGTTCCCTCATCGTCAACAAGGATGTTCGAGGGCTTTAGATCGCGGTGAACGACAAGGTTTCTGTGGGCAAAGCTGACTGCCGAACAAACGCGGCGGAACAGATCGAGCCGCGCCGGCAGATCGAGCGCGTTCTTGTCGCAATAGTCGTCGAGGGCAAGTCCTTCGACAAACTCCATCGCAATAAATGGGACGCCGTCGTCGGTCGCACCCGCGTCGAGGAGTCTTGCAATGTTCGGATGCTCCAGAGATGCGAGGATTTCACGCTCCTGCTGGAATCGCCGCCGGAGCGCGGCGGTGTTCATCTCACGCTTGAGCAGCTTTAAGGCGACCTTCTGTTCAAACTTTCCGTCTGCTCTCTCCGCGAGATAAACCGCACCCATTCCGCCGTAACCCAACTCGCGTACGATCTTATACGAGTCAATACGTCGGCCGACCAGATCGCTGGCTCCGTTTCCGTAGAAATCCCGGCTGAAGTCCGCGGCCGAGAGATTCATTGACTCTGCCGACGCATCTTCGAACGCGAGCAGCGATTCGACCTCGGCGCGAAGTTCGTGATCGAGAGCGGAGAGAATTCTGCCCCGATCCTGCACCTCCAGTTCAAGCACCTCGAGGAGAACACCCTTCGCCTTTTTCCAGTTTTCAGGATCCATATTTATCGTACGCAAAAGTTCCTGGTTGTATAGGCGTGATCAGAAAGGAAACTCTGCCACTTTTTTACCCGCTCGAAAACCATCAAACGGGTCACGCCCGGCTCAATTCTCTGAACAGCCACATCCTTGCCGATTGCCATTCGCGACCTACCGTTCGTTCCGACACATCCAGGCTTTCAGCTATCTCTCCATTGTTGAGCCCGCCGAAAAAGCGCATCTCGACGATCGAGGCTTGCTGCTTGTCGATCAACTCGAGCCTGTCGAGCGCGTCGCTTAGTATGAGGATTGAATAAGCCCGGTCTTCGATCGGTACGTCGACGTCGTCGATCGAAAAATGGATAGGCTTATTTCCGCGTTTGTCGGTTGCATGCCTTCGGGCATGATCGATCAAGATCTGCCGCATAAGGCGGGACATAATGCCGTAGAAATGGCTACGGTTCTTCCACTCAATCCCGGCATGCTCAACAAGTCGTACGAAAGCTTCGTGCACTAGGGCCGTCGGCTGAAGCGTATGGTTGACGCGTTCGTTGGACATCAGACGTCGAGCCTGACGTTTGAGTTCATCATAGACATACGGCAGAAGGAGTTCCTTCGCGTCCTCGTTCCCATCGTTCCAATCGTGCAGTATCCGAGTTATCTCAGACCGCTGATCATCGTTCATAAAAATGTGTGAGATGTGGAGTCTTGGTTCTTCGGCGAAATCGTAGCCTATTTCGGCGAAAGTTGGAACTATTGACACACGTTAGCCCTCGGTAATCTCACTCGTGTTTCCGAGTGTTCGGTGCTTTCCCGGATTGTTGGTTTTATCAATCATTAATCACTGTGTTTTTTTTGTCCGACTCTCTTTGATTCCCACGCATGCCCTAACAAGACCAGAAAACTTCGGAGGAGAACATGTACACAGCCCTTAGATCAGCCATCTTCGTCACGTTAGCGTCGGTCGTTTTATTCTGCGGCACGCAAATCGTTTCCGCCTTGCCCGGCGACCTCGACACCACATTCAACGGAACGGGAAAGGTTACCGTCGACATCGCCACCGGCAACGACGGGGGACGTGCGGTGGCTATACAGCCCGACGGAAAGATCATAGTGGCGGGCGATTGCATCACGGCGGGTAACAGCGATATTTGTCTTGTTCGATTCAACCCCAACGGATCACTCGATACGTCTTTCGATATCGATGGTAAAGTTACGACACCGATCGGCACTATGGGCGATTTCGCCACGGCGATCTCGATACTCGACGACGGCAAGATCCTGGTCGTCGGCCGTTATCAGTTCAGCGTTTCAGTGATTCTGGGAGTATTGATCCGTTACAACACAAATGGCTCGCTCGACACGACGTTTGGCGGCGGTGATGGGTGGAGCCAGGTGCTCATGCAGGAAGCTACGTCGATGGTCGTGCAGCCGGATGGGAAGATCATCGTCGCCGGCGGACAGACATCGGGCGTAGCCGATGGCCAATCGCGGCAGCATCGCTTCAACGCCGACGGAACAACCGACACGACTTTCGGCAACGGAATCGCGGGCCAGGGAACAAACGCCATTGCGTATGACACCTTCACCGGTACCGATCATGACACACGTGCGATCGCTCTCCAGCCCGACGGGAAGATCATCGTCGGGGGATGCCGTGCATCCGGTTCGTGTATTTACGGTCTCGCGCGGTTAAACGCGAACGGCTCGCTCGACACGACGTTCGATACTGACGGAAGGGTGACAACCGCAGGCCTAGGCGCCATCGAAGAACTCCGAATCCAACCCGATGGAAAGATCCTTGCAATCGGAGCACTCAACGAAGATTTCAACGTCACACGTTACAACCCCGACGGTTCACTGGACGTTTCTTTTGGAACCAATGGCCGCGTCAGCACACCGTTCGTGGGAATCGACGGAGTTAGGTCCGGCATCGTTCAGGCCGACGGCAAAATCGTCGTCGGGGGAACATCTGGCGGGATCGACACTAACTTCGCCATCGCCCGATACACGACTGCTGGTGTGCTGGACGGTACATTCAGCGGCGATGGAAAGGTGACGATCGACCTTGGCTCGACGGCCGATAGTAGCTACGGGATGGCGATGGACTCAAGCGGCCGGTTTGTTATGGCCGGAGTTTCCGCAAACTTTTTCGCCGTAGCGAGAGTGCTGGGCGACGTCACGGCTACGGGTCCAACCCCATATGACTTCGACGGTGACCGCAAGGCCGACTACTCGATCTGGCGTCCCAGCAATTCCTTAGGCGTTCCGGATTTTCATGTGCGAAGAAGCTCTGACGGAGGGTTGGCCGGCGTCGAATGGGGAATCCAAACAGATCAGCCAACTGTCGCGGATTTCGACGGTGACGGCCGGTCTGACTACGCGGTCTGGCGGCAATCCTCGGGGAACGACAGCGGCTTTTACATACTGCAATCCAATGCAAGCGTGTTTAGGTTCGAAGTCTTTGGACTGGCCGGGGACCGCTCCAACGCCGTCGGCGATTGGGACGGCGACGGAAAGGCCGACGTCGCTGTTTACCGTGACGGTCCGCAGGGATACTTCTACTACCGCGGATCACTCAACAATCCCGCGGGAAATATCACATACGTCCCATGGGGAACGACGGGTGACGAGAACGTCCGCGGCGATTTCGATGGGGATGGAAAACGGGATGCCGCGATCTACCGTTCCTCGAATTCGACCTGGTACATCCGCCGGAGCATGAACGGCGATCTGCAAACCGCCAACTGGGGTCTCGCCTCTGATACTCGTGTCGAGGGCGACTTCGACGGAGATTCGAAGACCGACCTCTGCGTGTTTCGCTCATCAGACACCACTTGGTACATTCTGCAGAGCTCAAACAACCAGCCCCTTTACCGTAAATTCGGAGTTGCAGGAGATCAGCTTGTGCCGGCTGATTATGACGGCGACGGTTCTACGGATGTTGCAGTCTTCCGGAGCGGAGTCTGGTACGTGCTCGGATCCTCCGCCGGTACAAGTTCGATCGCGAACTTCGGCCTCGCCGGCGATGTCGCTGTACCCGCAGCGTATGTTCGATAGATTTCCAATACAAGTAAGGCTCAAAACTTGAAGAGGCTGACATCATGACCAACAAAAACACTATTGCCCGCATCCTTTTAATTGCGTTGATCGGCTCAACCGTATTACCAGTCCGTTCTATGGATATGGCCCGGGTCGAAACGCGGACAGACGTTGCCGTTTCGACGTATGGTGTGACTGGACGAGATGTGATCGTCGCAATCATTGACCGCGGCATCGACTGGCGTAACAACGATTTTAGAAACGACAACGGTACGACCAGGATCAAATATATTTTTGACCTTACGGACAACACGGGAGCGAACGCTCCGGGGAACACATACGGTGCCGGAACGATCTATACCGAAGTTCAGATCAACGCAGCTCTTACCGGCGGGCCCGCCGGTAAGAGCTGCGTTGATCTGAACTTCGGTATAGATCGTTCCG
>JBKJOR010000208.1:0-3432 GCA_046595575.1 Pyrinomonadaceae bacterium
TAGAGCTGGGCGGCAAGCGTCTTGTTATGGGCGAGAACGAGTGTCGGCAGCTGCGTCTTCTCGATCACGTTCGCGATCGTAAATGTCTTACCGCTGCCGGTAATGCCGAGCAGCACCTGGTCTTTGACGCCATCGTTCAGATTCTGGACGATCTGCTCGATGGCTTCGGGCTGATCACCCTTGGGAACGTTATCTGATACGAGTTTGAATTGCATCTCTAAAACACTGACTTACCCGCGAGGTTACTTGTCAGTACCACCCTGCGGTAGCGGGTGGATTTATATCGACTGGGGCAAACTCACCCGCTACCGCAGGTGGTACTGACAGGATCGTCTTGCTGTAATTCAATCGTAACCAAACGCACGACCGAAAAAAAGTCGCACTCTAAAAATTAATTTTTATTTGTCGCATTTCCGGACCGCGCAAACTTTATCCTCAGAGCAATTCGTAATACAGTTGTCGAACTCTCTTCACTTCTTCTTATGACCGGAGCATCCACCGTTTCAGAAACTCATATCCCCGGCATCGAACTCATCCATCGCGGAAAAGTGCGTGATGTTTACAAGGTCGACGCCGCAACATATCTGCTCGTTGCGACCGACCGGCTCTCAGCCTTCGATTGCATTCTACCGACGCCGATCGAGCTCAAGGGGCGCGTGCTGACGTCCATCTCCGAGTTCTGGTTCGACAAGCTTCACGGCATTACTCCCCATCACGTCATCACGACCGATCTGGATGCAATGCCCGATCCGATTCGCAACCTCCCTGAGCTGCGTGGGCGCTCGACGCTAGTAAAAAAGACCCGCGTGTTCCCTGTCGAATGCGTGGTTCGAGGTTATTTGGAGGGCTCGGGCTGGAAAGATTACCTGGCGACGGGGAGTATCTCCGGTCACACCCTTCCGGGCGGCCTCAAGCAATGCGACAAACTTGTTGAGCCTATATTCACACCCGCGACGAAGGCCGCGACGGGTCATGACGAGAACATCTCCGAATCAGAATTTGCGGAGATTGTTGATAAGGAAACGGCGAGTTATCTGCGTACGACTTCGCTTGCGATCTACAAACATGCAAGCGAGTACGCTGCGACCCGGGGCATCATAATCGCGGATACGAAGTTCGAATTCGGCGTCGACGACCGTGGCGAAATAATTCTCATCGATGAGGTGCTCACGCCGGACTCGTCGCGATTTTGGTCGGCCGAAAGCTACCAGCCAGGTCGTGCGCAGGCGTCGTTTGACAAGCAGTTTGTGCGGGAGTATCTTGAGACCCTCGACTGGAACAAACAACCTCCCGCTCCGCCGCTGCCGCCGGATATCGCGACCGCGACGACCGCACGTTACGTTGAGGCTTACCGACTTTTAACAGGAAAGGAACTGCCCGTGATTTAGCATTCGCGGGCACTGGAGGCTTATGCGAAAGCGGATGGAATCACTCATCGGAGAAATGCTCGACGGCCGCATTTTGCTTGAAGAGGCAATCACGGAATTTGAGAAGCTGTACATCCAGAAAGCGCTTGTGCGGAATTCGGATCATCTCTCCAAGACGGCCGCCTCGCTCGGGATCCATCGAAACACGTTATCAAAACGCGTCGCTAGCTATAACGGCAAACCTAAAGCGCCGGTGAAGCGGCCCGCGAGATCCAAGAAACAGACAAAAATTACCCCCGACGCGAAAAAGGGTAAACGCAAATGAACGGAGCGCTCGTGACTGGAGCGCAGGCATCCGTGCCTGCAACGTCGCGAAGCGACGTCAACCCGCGAGCCTTTTTCGCGTCGAAGCAACGCTCACGCAGGCGAGGATGCCTGCGCTCCAGTCGACCATTCGATGACCTCGACCGTGTCGCCGACGTTTATTGTCCCTCCAGGAATATCAGCAATCAAGTTCTGTCCGAACAGCACATTACCGTTCCGATTTCGGTACTCGGAAAGGGTCTTCAAAGGCTCCTTCCCGGTTTTTTCTCCGGTCGCTTGATCGACGGTCGTGATGACGCAGCGGGCACATGGCTTGACGACGTGAAACTCCGTTGACCCGATCCGGATCCGCTTCCAGGTATCCTCGTCGAAGGCTCTGGAACCGGCGACGACAAAATTGGGTCGGAATCTATTCATCGGCACAGGTTCCGCCAGCCGCGTATTCAGGTCGGCAAGAGATGCTTCCCCGATCAACATAAAAGGATATCCATCGGCAAAGCTAACCGTGTCCTGGAACCGCCTGACAGCGTAGTCGGGGCTCACTATCCGTTTGGTCGTCTCCGGCATCAACGCGAGTCGGCATCTAACTCCGAGTTGATCCGAAAACCATTCGTTGATCTCATCGGCATAGAACTCACCCTTGACCGAGCTGTTCCATATCTTGACGGTCGCGGTGTCCCCGGTCGCGGGCACGGTCGGAATCTCGATTCGCCCCTCTTCGATCGACGCAATGAGACCGTCGAGCCTGACCTCGATCTCCACGGTCGCCATCCGCGGCACTTCCCTCTGCGTAATGAACTGCCGGTTCTCGTCGACGATCATCCATCTTCGATCGAACCGCAGCCCGCGGTCTTCGACTATGGCCGACTCGAGGGAAATTCCCTTGAGAGATTTGATTGGGTAGATGTTTAATTCGGAAAGGTGCATATGGAATATCAGGCTGATTTAAGCCGTCGTAGACGGTAGCGGCATAAGCCCCGGGCCCGGGCGTACTCTTAACCGTCGTAGACGGTGCGAGCATAAAGACCGGGGCTTAAGCCCAGGGAAAGGCCACAAAACGATCGAGCTCGCGTAGCAACGAACAGGCTGTCGCCGTCTTCGACGGCTAGGTATTTACGGGCGCTTACCCGGGCTTACGCCCGGGCATTTATGCTTTCGCATGCTTCGCAAGCTAAATCCTTTCATTGAAGGCTAGATCGATCTGACAATAACCCACTCACATTTTCTGCAACACTGACCAACTGCTTGACAGCCCCGACCTCAGTCCTGTACATTAGCACTCTAGGACACAGAGTGCTTAGAGTTCGATTTCCCGGCCTTGGGTCCACGTGCAATCATACGTTTTTTATCAATTACAACTTTAGAAAAGGAGTAAACCAATTATGGCTACAAATATCAAACCACTTCACGATCGCGTGATCATTCGCCGGATCGAAGATTCGACCGACAAAACCGCAGGCGGACTCTTCATCCCCGACACAGCAAAGGAAAAACCCCAAGAAGGCGAAGTCATCG
Source organism: Pyrinomonadaceae bacterium (assembly GCA_046595575.1). Classification (GTDB taxonomy): domain Bacteria; phylum Acidobacteriota; class Blastocatellia; order Pyrinomonadales; family Pyrinomonadaceae; genus OLB17. The sequence continues at coordinate 3,207 of JBKJOR010000208.1, forward strand.
CGGCAGGCGAAGGCAAGTATAAAGAAGACGGCACACGTCAGGTCCTGGATGTAAAAGCCGGCGACCGCGTTCTCTTCGGCAAATACAGCGGTTCCGAGATCAAGCTGGACAACGAAGAATTCATCATCATGCGCGAAGACGAGATCCTGGGCGTAATTAACAGAGCAGGCGCAGCGGCTTAAGGCCTTCGGTCTTTGGTCTTCGGTCTTCAGGCTTCGGTTTTCCG